>NZ_FNPQ01000097.1:0-2987 GCF_900107335.1 Nitrosomonas sp. Nm58
TCACCTTAATCACTTTAGTCAAGTAATTTTTCCATATTTGTAGCAGGGGATTTCATAAAAAATAAAATCTATTACTACTTCAATAAGTTGAGTAAGCGATAGATTACTCCTCCAAGATCTAGAATTTACTCAATCGGAATTTAGTCTTATGCACTATTTCACAAAGTGAATATCTAAATTTGATAGAATTATGTAAAATCGTTTGGAATATGGTATGTTTATCATTAGTTCTAATTTAGCCTTAAGCACATCAAGTTTATTTAAAATCATGTTTCTAAACCAAGCATACTCGGTATTTAGGCAATATAACTTGTAGTTTTGTAGTTGACTCTAGCAAGAAATTTTATGAATGATAAAATAGGTCTACATGCGCCTAATGATAAAATTACTGCGGCTGTTGCTCTTTTAAAGGCAGGTAAAAACGTAGCTTTTCCCACAGAGACTGTTTATGGACTGGGGGCTGATATTACCAACCCTGCAGCGATAAATCGTGTTTATGAAATAAAAAGGCGTCCTATTAACCATCCTCTTATCGTTCATTTCGCTGAAATGAATCGATTAGATTACTGGGCAACAGATGTACCCGAATCAGCTCGGCAATTAGCCGAGCATTTTTGGCCAGGACCTCTTACTTTAATTCTGCCCAGAAGCTCACGCGTACCACTTAGTGTAACAGGTGGTCAAAACACTGTTGGTTTGCGTATTCCTGATCACCCCATAGCATTCGCGCTATTAAAAGCACTAGGCCCTGACAAGGCGCTTGCCGCGCCTTCAGCAAATCGCTTTGGTCGATTAAGTCCAACTTCAGCACATCATGTGCATGAAGAACTTGGTCAAGAGGTAAGTATGATTCTAGATGGAGGGACTTGCAAAGTTGGTCTGGAAAGCACCATTATTAGCTTTTATGATTCAACAGTCATTCTTTTGCGGCCTGGCGGTATTCCCATAGCATCGATTGAAGATATACTAAAACAAAAAATTGCCTTGAAAAAAAATCAAGACATAACTTTACGCGCTCCGGGTACCCTAACTTCTCATTACGCCCCTGTAACACCTCTCGAAGTCTGGTCTACCGAATCAATTCAACAGCGCGCACAAGAATTGAGTAAAAAGGGGGCATGGATTGCCCTTGTCGTATGGTCTGGCTTCGACCATTCTTCCCAAGCTTCAAATGAAAATATTCATCATTTCTTAATGCCCGCAGATCCCATCGAATATGGCCAACAACTGTATGCTACTCTTCGTCAACTAGATCAGAAAGGTTTTTCTCGATTATTGGCAGAAGCTCCTCCTGACGATTCAGCTTGGTTAGCAATTTCTGATCGCCTACAACGCGCCAGCTTTACTACATCAACTCATAATGAAAAAAAATAATACTTCACTTTCTGCTGTACTATTCGATGTTGATGGCACTCTTGCCGACACTGAACGAGATGGCCATCGCCCTGCTTTTAACGCTGCATTTAAAGAATTTGGACTTGATTGGAATTGGGATACCGAGCTTTACGGTAAATTACTCCAAGTTACCGGTGGCAAAGAGCGCATCCGATATTACATGGAAAAATATGTTCCCAGCGCATTAAACAAGAATGATTTGTCTAGTTGGATCGCTGAGTTACATAAAACCAAGACCAAATATTTTCTTGACTTATTAGCAAAAGGGAACATCCCTTTGCGCCCCGGTATTGCACGATTAATTCATGAATTGCGCGAAAAAGAAATAAAAATAGCCATTGCCACAACCACGACACCAGAAAATGTAACCTCTCTATTAAAATTTACATTGGGCGAAGAATCTCTTAGTTGGTTTGATGCCATCGGTGCGGGAGATATCGTACCTCAAAAAAAACCTGCTCCAGATATTTATTACTGGGTACTCGAAAAACTTGGATTACCACCTCAACAATGTATCGCAATTGAGGATTCAGAAAACGGATTAAAATCTTCTCGTTCAGCGGGTATTAAAACTATCATCACAGTAAGTGAATATACATATTCACAAAATTTCAATGGTGCAGCAATGGTTTTAACCGATCTAGGAGAGCCAAGTAGATTGCCCTCCATCGTCTCAGGAACTATTCCTAACCTCAATAATAGCTGGATAGATGCCTCAGCTTTAGCTACCTTAATAGAATCTAATGATCAGTAAATTCTATAGACTCATCACAATGATAATTTAGGATCAGGACCTGAGGTATCCCCACAAAATATCATTAAGAAACAATGTATTGTTGGATGGAATTCAGATAAAAATAAGATCAAGCCGGTCTGAACATAAAATTTCTTTCTAAAATAATAACCTGGAAGGATAAATTTATGTCGATTATTGATCTGCTGCATAGCTTATTGAAAGAAAAAGTTCCCGGCATTCATGCTACCCGTCTCCAAGCTCTGATGGCTGCTGTTCAGGCTGGTTTGAAAGGAGCGTCTGTATCGATTACGCAGCTCGGGCGGTCGCTTTCCGGACCTGCCTATATCAAACACAAAATCAAGCGTATGGATCGCTTAGCCGGCAATTACCATCTCAACAGCGAACGCATGGAGATATACGGCACTATGACCCGATGGCTATTGCAATCCCTGCCCATGCCCTTGATCCTTATCGACTGGTCGCCCCTGACAACAGATCTGACCTCGCAAAGTACTTGGATTTAGAACTCCTCGTGAGGTATTCTTCGGAGTATCGATTAACTACACTAATCAGCCATCAAAAGTTGCGCTTCGAATTTGAATCTACGTAGTCGGCCCTGCAAAATTCACCCGGCTGCTAATATAGATTTAGCATGCCGAGTATTCACATCAACAGTCAGAAGTTCGCTCCTGATAGAATTGACCAGCTGAAGCAATAAAATGCGTAAAAAAGCCGTCTTCAGCCCCAGGCGAACCATTGCTCGCAGCAACCAGCGTAGGTTGTAACCCGTTGCACACAGTACTGCATGGAGCGCATCGCCCAGTTTTCCCTGTAACCAGCAACGATCCATTCGGTG
>NZ_FNPQ01000084.1:0-5954 GCF_900107335.1 Nitrosomonas sp. Nm58
GTGCATGAGGAAGTGCCGATGACTGATTTGAATGCGAGTCTAGCCGCTGGCAAGATGGTGTTGAAGCCAGAGGAGGGCGAGGATGAAGATGGTGAAGAGGAAGACGCTGAAGATGATGAAAATGGTGAAGAAAGTAAAGCGGAAAACTCTGATGAAGAAGACTCCACTGATGAAGACGTCGATTAATTGAATTTAAATCAGAGAGAAAGAAATTTTGATCTCATCAATGAATCTCCCCCTCATGTAGAGAGACGGGGAGATTCATCAGATTGAAGAATGTAGTTTGTTCTTCTGTTCACTTGCGGTGAAATATCTTAAATTCTCTAGTTGCTAAGTCAGATATGCTGGAATAATGATTGATCTCTAAAAGAGTGATTTTATGTGCTTCTGGAAAGTGTAGTAAGCTATGAGAAGAAGATGGGGTTCGGCATAAATATACTTGAATTTAAGCTGATAAATCGGAAAGTCAATTGAGATTGGTTTGTAGTTAATATTTATATAAACAAATGTTTGAATTGATTTGGTGTTGGAAGAAATATCGTTTGATAAAAATGCAACTAGATAATATTTGATAAAGTAATGTAAGAAAGAATTAATTCTAATATTTCTTCAATATCTTATTCTCGTAAGTTGTATGTTATCGGTATGATACTTTCAATAAAAATGTAATTATTTTATTTTAGAATAATTGAATTCATAATTTAGAAAAATAATATGTATTCAAAAAATGTAAAGAGTACATGTGAGAAGATAAGTAGATCAACTAGCAATCTACAGTATAGCTATAAGCGTCACATAAAAGAGAAAGTTATAGAATTGCTGCTATTTTTAGCAGCTTTTTTTTCGATTTTAATTACTTTCTCTATTGTTTTTATGTTAGTAAAAGAGTCATTTGTATTTTTTCAGCAAGTTTCGATTTGGGAATTTCTTACTGACACACAATGGACTCCGTTATTTAATGATGCACACTATGGTATTCTTCCATTGATCTCAGGGACGGTGGTAAGTTCTACTGTAGCACTTCTGGTAGCGCTCCCATTAGGTACAACTATAGCTATTTATCTTTCAGAATTTGCATCTTATACAGTACGAGAGATCACAAAGCCATTTCTTGAGTTGTTAGGAGGTATACCTACTATCGTTTACGGTTATTTCGCTCTCTTATTCGTTACGCCTTTATTACAGGTCATTTTTCCTGATTTGCCAGGATTTAGTTTGTTGTCTGCGGGGCTAGTAATGGGAATAATGATTATTCCTTATGTAAGTTCAATGACTGAGGATGCTATGCGTTCTGTACCGATGCATTTGCGAGAAGGTTCTTATGCTATGGGTGCCACGAGATTTCAAACCGCTATCAGAGTTGTGATGCCAGCAGCTTTTTCAGGTATTGCAGCTGCTTATATTTTAGGAATCTCTCGCGCAGTAGGGGAGACTATGGTTGTAGCCATAGCTGCTGGTATGCAACCAAATTTGACATGGAATCCAATGGAACAAGCTGCAACAATTACCGCATATATTGTTCAGGTAAGTTTGGGGGATTTGCCACATGGCAGCATTGGCTATCAAACTATTTTTGCAGCAGGATTAACTTTATTACTGATTACATTGATCTTTAACATACTTGGCCATCTATTGCGTAAGCGATATCGTCAGGCATATTAAAAAGATTACATTCAATTTTAAATAGTATCTAGGTAATATTTAAGATATTCCTGGATAAAATAGAATTTGACGCAATTAATTAACGCTTTGTTAAGTATTTTAATAAAAACTTTATTCTAAATAAGCAGCATTTATGAACGAAGAAAAGAAATTAGAAGAGTTACGCGTTGTTATAGCGCGACATAGGCGTTGGGATTTGATTTTTTTAATTGCGGGTGTGCTTGCTTTAATGATTGCTTTACTAACATTTATGGCTTTATTTACACAAATGCTCATAGATGGTATGCCTCGTTTGTCTTGGGACTTTTTTACTTCATTTCCTTCGCGTCGACCAGAATCGGCAGGTATTCTTTCAGCCTGGGTGGGAACTACTCTAGTAATGTTGGTTACAGCAATATCGGCCGTCCCACTTGGGATAGCAGCTGGTGTTTATTTAGAAGAATATGCTCCTAAAAATTTATTCACGGAACTAATTGAAATTAATGTTACCAATCTTGCAGGGGTGCCTTCTATTATTTATGGTTTACTGGCGTTAGGGTTGTTTGTTTATCAATTGGGTCTGGAGCAGAGTATTTTAGCTGCAGGGTTGACTTTAGCTCTATTGATTTTACCTATTGTTATTGTGGCTACTCGTGAGGCGATACGGACTATTCCTATTGTGATTCGTGAGGGCTCTTATGCGCTGGGGGCCACTAAATGGGAGACAGTCGCCGATCATTTATTACCGTATTCTGCTCCAGGTATTTTGACGGGTGTAATAATTGGATTGGCTCGGGCTATTGGTGAAACAGCTCCTATTATTACAATTGGTGCGCTGACTTTTATTGCGTTTCTGCCTCCATCTCCAATAAAAAATGAATTTCCATTTATATCTTTCGAATGGTTGGCAGCACCATTCACAGTGATGCCAATACAGATGTTTAATTGGGTATCACGACCTGAAGAGGAATTTCAGTCTAATGCAGCAGCGGCAGGATTAATACTAGTCGTCATGACACTAGCGATGAATGCATTAGCTATTTATCTACGCTATCGTATGCGTAAAAAAATCAAATGGTAAAAAATAGTTTAGTAGAATCTGAGGCGAGTGGCATTTCCCTTGACCAACATAAATCAATAGTGAAAAATTTGAGTTTTTACTATGGGAGTTTTAATGCACTAAAAAATATTGATATGGTCTTGCATGAGAAGCAGGTAACCGCACTAATTGGACCATCAGGTTGTGGTAAATCTACTTTCCTGCGATGCTTTAATCGTATGCATGATCTTTATCCGGGTAATCGCTATGAAGGCGATATAGTTCTATATCCAGACAATGAGAATATTCTCTCGCCTTATGTGGATCCGATCGAGGTAAGAATGCGTATTAGCATGGTATTTCAAAAACCGAATCCTTTTCCTAAATCGATCTATGAAAATGTCGCCTATGGATTGAAAGTTAGAGGTATTAAAAAACGTGCAATGCTGGATGAAAAGGTGGAAGACGCGTTACGTAACGCAGCATTATGGGACGAGGTCAAAGATAGGTTGAATGATCTTGCTTTTAATTTATCTGGTGGGCAGCAGCAGAGATTATGTATTGCAAGAGCGCTTGCAACTGATCCTGAAATACTATTATTTGATGAGCCTACTTCGGCATTAGATCCAATTGCAACTGCTAGCATCGAAGAATTGATCGCTGATCTTAAAAATAAAGTAACAATCCTTATAGTGACTCATAACATGCAGCAGGCAGCTCGTGTATCGGATTATACTGCTTATATGTATTTGGGGCGGTTAATAGAATTTGATATAACAGACACAATTTTCATTAAACCAAAGAACAAGGAAACAGAAGACTACATTACGGGGCGTTTTGGTTAGATTTTTCAGCTTGGTGTATATAAGTCGGTAGCAAGTTCAAGTTATTTAAATTTTCTGCCAATACTTATTTAAATTTGCATCTCTATGAGTAGTTTTAGCGTTTTTCCGCGATCCTTATCAAGTTTGTGCTAATTGCTACTTTATCGGTGCTGGCAAATCTTGTCTAGTAGATCGTTTCAGTAAAATATATGCAAATACATCGCTTGACCTAATCTTGTAGAATTCATATTTTAATCAATTGCTTGTCAGTTAGACAAGCTCACCGAGAATAGTGAATGTTTTGCTGAAACGATCTACCTAGCAGTTCGTTTCAGCCAGCATTAGCATTACAGATTGACTTATAATAGCCGTGGTTCTTATACATCATGCAACTCTTGACGGAGGTGACCATGGCGGGGAAAACGAAACGTGCAGCGCTGGTTTGGCGGAGGATCAAAAGAAGATACTGGCCTGCAACGGCAAATTGGGGTCGGTCGCCCGGTGATGTGGCAACGTGGACAGGTTATGACAATGCGTTGGCCGAAACGATTAACGGATTATACAAGACGGAAGTCATTCGGCATCGCGGCCCCTAGCGCAATATTGATGAAGTGAAATTTGCCACTTTGGAATGGGTCGATTGGTTCAACAATCGCCGATTATTGGAGCCGATTGGAAATATTCCACCGGCTGAATTTGAAATGGCATATTATCGCCAATTAAAGGAGTCAGCTAATGCAGCCTGACTCAAACTAAAAAGTCTCCGGAAAAACCGGGGCGATTCAAAGTGTTACTGGGGGGGGCATTTGTGGGTAATAGAGTATTGGGTTACACCAAATTACAATGTGATGAATGGTGTGTGGAAAGAATACACTTGAAATCATGAGCATACTCGTTTTTTAGAACAATTTCTGATAACCAAAAGTATGTTCTTTATTAAGAATTTCAATTAACTCTTGATAGCATTTCACTCTGACTACAGGAGACCTATTAATGTATTGTTACACATCATTTATTATTTTCTGATTGGATAAGCTCCTTTACTACTTCTAGCAGTCGATCAGCTACTACGTCAGAATTGACTTTAAAACGACCCTCAATTATTGCCTGCTTTATCTCTTCTACCTTAATAATATCTATGGTTTGACTATTGTTTTCGATAGAGTGCGATAAAATAGAAGGAGGGTTAATATGCAAACTATTTTCTGCTTGAGAAAAATCTGATGATTGAATAGAGATGATTTTGTCATCACATTTCTGCTTATTACTAATAATGCCGTTTTTTCGTGCTGGATTTGAGTTATCTATTTTCAAGATAAAATCCTTTTAATAGAGATTATTAATAATTTAACGACATTTAACCAAACTACTTTAGTTTAGTAAGTATAACAAAAGCCTTCTATCATTAATTGTATTACATGCTATACATCAATGTCTTCAATTAATTTTTTCAGAAATATAGAAAATAGCTGGATGGCTTCATAGATATATACTTAATAGTCATTCATACACTCAGCATTTTTTATTTTTATAGACTCTTAAATTCTTACAGTTGATATTATATGATCCAGATCTTTAACGCATTTTCATTAGCTTTCCGTAATCTTTTTAACTTTAAGATTCTATGGATACTGGTTTGGCCTCTCTTTGTAGCTAGCATACTCTGGCTAATAATTGGTGAATTTTTTTGGATCCCTTCAGCTGAATGGCTTGCAGAGATTATCCCATTTACTATCGTGAAGGATTGGTTTGATGAGTCTGATTTACTAAAGATTACAAATAGTATTGGAGATGTATTAAATGTAATTATTTTGGTTATGCTAGTGATTGTGACAACCATGATAATAACTGCTCTATTTGTTATGCCGTCACTGATTGATTTTGTTGCTAAACGATATTATCCATTACTTGATCGGAAAAATGGTGGAAGTATTATAGGGAGTCTATTTCACGTTATCTCTGCAATTATTATATTTATAGCGTTGTGGAGTATCGCTTTACCTTTCTGGTTTGTCGGTGTTGGAATGTTAGCGTCTTTTTTGGCTGCTGCATATTTGAATCAGCGATTATTTAGTTATGACGCATTATCAGAGCATGCTAGTAAGGAAGAATTAAGAATTTTACTGAGAGTAGATAAATTATCACTTTGGGGTTTAGGATTGTTGACTGGTTTCGTTCAGTTTATACCATTCCTGAATTTATTTGCTCCGACATTAACAGCGTTAGCATTTATTCACTTTGAATTAGCACGTCTAGAAAATTTTCGTCATAAATCTAACTTTAATTCTTCTCGGAAATAAACCTCTTCGGTTCTAAGAACCTGTTCAAAGTCTTTTCGTTTGACAGAAAAAGTGCGATATTTGCAGGATGAGAACAAGTTATCCAA
Organism: Nitrosomonas sp. Nm58; assembly: GCF_900107335.1. Lineage (NCBI taxonomy): Bacteria > Pseudomonadati > Pseudomonadota > Betaproteobacteria > Nitrosomonadales > Nitrosomonadaceae > Nitrosomonas > Nitrosomonas sp. Nm58. The sequence continues at coordinate 5,891 of NZ_FNPQ01000084.1, forward strand.
GTGATATCAGTCGCGAACAGTTCGAGCAGATCCGCCCACTGCTGGAAAGTGCGCGCAAGAAGAC
>NZ_FNPQ01000091.1:0-3849 GCF_900107335.1 Nitrosomonas sp. Nm58
GGCATGCAGGTCAATCTCGACTATTGCTTACGTTGGCTCATGAGGCCGGGGATCAGATCAGAGCAATGATCGCCAATATCCGTAAGGGTCTTGACTCAATTTTAGCAAATGCGCCTCAGTTGCCAAAAATAGAGCGTTGGCCTACTTTGGTACGCTATATCGTCAACAAAATTATCTCTGCTAGATCGGAAAATCCTCCACTCGATTCGCCAACCTTTCATTTGACTTCCAGTTCGGGTTAAAAGAGGAATTTAGGATGAAAGAAGACCGTGAAATTACAGATAACAAAATGAAGTCTTCCTCCTGCGTTTCTTCTGATACTGATCGAAGAGTAAAGGGGTATAAAAGTTTGGAGCAGCGTGCGTTTCTCTTGATGCTTGCGCTGGTAAGCATTCTGTTTATCTATTTGCTCAAGCCCTTCTTTAGCGTTATTTTCTGGGCTTGTGTCATCGGCATTGTTTTTTACCCAATGCACAAACGCATATACAGACTATCGGCACGACCTAACATCGCTGCGCTGACGACACTCACCGTTTGCTTTCTAGTTGGCGTTATCCCGGTTCTGTTCATACTCTTTTCGTTTTTTCAAGAAGGCACTGAACTCTATCAGCGAGTGCAAAGCGGTGACATCAATCCTTCCCACTATATTGATCGCTTCAAGCAAGGGCTTCCAGTAATCCAGAACCTGCTGGAACGGTTTAATGTCGATCTAGGGACAGTCCAGGAGCAATTGTCTGGAATGGCCATCACCGCCAGCCGCCTGGTGGCGGAGAATGCAATGTCGATTGGTCAGAATGCGATGCAATTTTTTATCGGCCTTGCCTTGATGCTTTATGTGGCTTTTTTTCTATTGCGTGACGGCCCACAACTGATTGGGCTCTTGATTCGCGCTCTGCCTCTTGGAGATGAGCGAGAACGCCAGCTTTTTAGAAAATTCGCGGAGGTTACCCGGGCCACCGTCAAGGGCAATCTAGTGGTGGCGTTTATACAGGGCTCTCTGGGCGGCTTCATTTTTTGGCTGCTTGATATTCCGGGCGCACTGCTATGGGGCGTAGTGATGACAGGACTCTCGCTCATTCCTCTAGTCGGAGCTGCTCTCATCTGGGGGCCTTACGCGGTTTATCTCTTTGCTGTCGGAGAATGGGACCAAGGTTTGATTCTGGTGGCTTTCGGCGCAGGCGTCATTGGTCTTGTGGACAATATCCTTCGTCCTATCCTGGTGGGCCGCGATACCAAGCTGCCCGATTACGTAGTACTACTATCGACCCTTGGCGGCTTTGCCCTGTTCGGCATGAATGGCTTTGTCATAGGTCCTTTGATCGCGGCACTTTTCTTTGTCTTCTGGGGAATATTTATCATCGAATTTAATAATCCCCATAATCATCAAACAGCTGTCAAATCTCCCGATCACCAAGAAGCAAACCATGACAATGAATAAAGCAGAGAAACTGGGCACCAGTGCATCCTGGAAGAGATCGCATCCGCATTAGGTACAGGCTCTGCTAGTGAATTAGCATTCACCCACGCCAACTACCGGCAGGCATAGCGTAGTGAGCCGGCTGAGGGAAACAAGATCACGTTCCTAGGATTAATATTTGATTCTAATTACAAATGCCTATGACCATCTTGCTACTTCTTGCAGCAAACCATTGCAGTAATGGTACTGGCTGAGCAGATAGAACACCACGTCAAAGAAGAGGATGACGAGATGTTTCCTAAAGTCCAGAAATCAAAGCTTAATATCGTTACATTGGGAAAGGAGATTGCACAGCGCAAGAGCAGCCTGTTGTAGAGACGGACTCTTCTTTTTATCCAGCAACATTGGCACAATGTTCAGTGCAAAAAGTACCAGCAGCGCTGTAATCTCATAGCCCACTCCGGCAGCTACGCTTATAGCTGCCGTGAACCAGATGCCTGCAGCTGTCGCCAGTTCCACGCACGCACCCCAGTCATGCTATCGCCTTTCAGCATTGTACCGGCACACAGAAAACCTATTCCTGATATGACGCCTTGAACTACACGACACATGACATCTTACAGCGCGCCACCTTGTTCTGGGCGATTTTAGTTACATCGTAAAGTTAGTAAAAACATCCGAATTCTTGGAAGGCGTTTGTTTTACCTATGACTTATCGGGGTTCGCCTTTTATTCCTGCTTCTATTTTTTCTTGTGCCAATTCCTGATCTTCGGCGTCAGCTTCCATCTTGTTTTCTTTGTCCTTGTGGGAAAGCAACAAGCAAATACTGATAGGGAAATGGTCGGAATCAATATTTTTTTCAACTTTCATCCGCATCAGACGAAAGTGGCTGCTGAGGAAATAATGATCGAGAGGCCATCTCAACAAAGGGTATTGGGCATGAAAGGTACTGTACATTCCTCTGCCACGTCGCGGATCGAGCAGGCCACTGTATTTAAGGAACAATTCGGTCGTATAGCTCCAGGCCACGTCGTTCAGGTCGCCCATTACTATACACGGACCTTTGTAATCTTTAGCCATCTTGCCAATCAACAGAATTTCTGCATCCCTGTCGGTGCTGTGTGAATTTTCCTTTGGCACGGGTGGGGCCGGATGCAAGCCAAAAATCCTGATCGTTTCCTTATCAAAGGTGATATCGGCAATTATGGAAGGTACCTCGTCATCAATCAGGTAATTGATTTCGGTATGGTCTAATTTAAATTTACTGTAAAATAACAAACCGTAAGTGTTTTCTTTAGGAATTTCAATACAATGGGGATAATATTTTTTAAGTTGCTGTACACTTTCCATCCATTGTTGGTCTGTTTCCAACAAGAAAATAATATCAGGATTTCTTTCAGTTACCAGATCTAGTAACTTCTGATAATTCCGGTTGTGTTGGTAGACGTTGGCCACCAACAGGTTAAGGCAAGGGGTTTCACGTGTTTGCTTTATGGGCTTAATCATCTTTTTACCTAATGGGGTAAAAGGAATGATCAGGTAACCGAGATAAAAGAAAGAAACGGTCAAGGCCAACAAAAGCGCCCTATCCCACCATTCGGTCGGTATTCTAAAAAAACCCAACCATAAAGCACAAAGTATCCCGATAATGACCAGTTTCTGCAACCGTGGATAATCAAAAATGCGAAATACCCAAAGGTCTTTTTTGATAAACGGAATCAGTACGGAAATCAAGGCGAAAACTGAGAAGCAGTAAAGGATAATTTTTAAAAAAGACATCTTTTGTTTTTGATGCCTAAAGATAAAGATTTATTTGCACTGATGCTTTCTTAAACCGACAAAGGTGCCGTGAGTTGAAACCTTTGCTTTTATAAATTATCAATAATCTTGTCTTTGGGAATATCGGACCTTGTAACTGATCCCGATTTTCTAGGTCTCATTGTGTTGCAGCATCAATTCCACCGCTTCGTTCTTTCTTATTGCTACGAATTTTCGTATCATGGACAGCAACACTTAAAAATCAAGTTTATTATCCACATCCATAGAGTCTATGGCTGTCGAATCTGTTCCCTTGATCTGGATAAATGACCTTGCAGCTCCGGAAACAAATACCGAAAACGATTTATAAATAGTATCATCCGATGTCAGAACACCCTTTCGCAATATCAGGTTGGTCAGGTAGGTTTGCTGGTGAACGGCATGGTTTTTCATGTTGCCTTCATCGTTGAACTTCCACATAAAAGCTTTGCGTGTATAGGAAAAATAAACGCGCTTTTCATAAGAACAGAATGTATCGGGAAACGGTTTGGTCGTCAACCTGAAGTCTCTTCCAATATGAAATGAGCGTAGTAATCGGCCTTCGGCCGCAATGCGTTTGAAAGAAACACGATGCGGCGAGATGTGCGGTAAAGTGGAATACCGCGACGGCGAA
>NZ_FNPQ01000089.1:0-4440 GCF_900107335.1 Nitrosomonas sp. Nm58
GCGCTGAAAAACTTGGTATGCAACTCGTTCCCGCTCCTCAATCAACTTAAAAAATCATTCAACTAATCATGTGGATATATTGTGTTTCTTGAGAGTCTGAAGGGCCAGCATATCTGTCAGAAATGACTTTAGGACACTTCTAAATTCAGAGTTTTAAACAAGACGAGGCGAGAACAAAAAATGCTGATGCAACATATGATTGATATGTAAGGAACATTTTTTGTGAACAACGACGTATTGTGACGAAATATGGATTTTTAGAGGTGCCCTTTAGCAAAGCAAAGAATAGAAACATAGTACTGCCGATTGCATTCTTAAGAGTGGATCTTCAATTGGGTTAATCGCCCATATTTATTTCGACTTCTATAAAGCAACAAAACGCAGTAAGGCAGTGCTAAAACGAGGTCAGTGAAGTAGGCTTTTCTTATATCAGTTTCCTTCGACTGACAACCAAAGCCAACGTATCAACAGAAAGCCCAGCATACTGATAAAAGCTACACCGCAAAATACCACAAAACCCATGAGCCCCACAAAGAATCGACTATGCGTTACCGTTTTTTCTGGTTGTTCGAGATAATCATTGAGCAACTGAACATTACGCTGATTGGCTTTCCACATGAAATCTGAGACATCTCCAAATACAGGAATTATTCCCAAGATTGCATCTAATCCAATATTGAAAGCCATCTTTAGAAGAATTGATTTGGGCACGCCCATTTGAGCTGCTTGTGTGAGAATGTGGCTTGAGATTACTGCCCCAGCAGCATCCCCAATCCCGGGAATCAATCCAATCAATCCATCAAGACCGAATCGAATTTGTGTTCCTGGGATGCGGAAAGTATTATCTAATAGCCAAGCCAGTCGATTCAGCTTATCTTTTGATTGTGCGATCTGAGCTTTATTCATGTGATCGTATCCTTAAATATACAAAATGATGGGCAATAAAATTTTATGTGATAACTTAAGCCAACAGATAGCTATTAATTATTTTTTAACAACGTTAACAACGATTAGTAGCATCTTCAATCTTCTCACCGGCATTCTCAATAGCGCCACTAACTGCATTTTTGTTGTTCTCTATCCCTCTGTCTATTTTTTCACCCGCTCACTTGGCAGGACCTTGTTGTTCTACACAGCCTACCAGTATCAAGAATAACGATATCAGAAAAGTTGATAAGCTTATTTTGTTAATTTAATTCACCCCATATAAAGTTCAATTGCTGTTTATTTCCATAAATTTGGTAAAAACCATCGTCTTTAGACGGTGACCTTGACCTTAAATGTGTTGACTCATGCGCGTTTAGCTTGGTGCGGGTAGACGACTTTAGTCGTCTGCACCCAAGCTGCGTTAACCCACCTACTTTCAGTAGGTGGTAGTTTAGTTGTAGAAACATACCAAGTGAGCTCTAAACAAGTGTTATTTCGAGCAAGGCAAAAAATCTATTGCATTGACTGTTAATGACTTTTCCCTATACTCAAAATGACAAATACGAGCTTTCCAGAGTTTCTCTAATGTAAAAAATCATTTCTAATAGATTTTTCCAAATTCTTATATCGAAGAAGCTATTATTTAAATCTAGAAGTAGCCGATTTTATCGCGCCACCCAGTGTATCCCATGCACTCTCAACACCAGACTTGAGGTCTTTCCAAGCATCTTCACTGGCTTCTTTGAGTTCCGCAAGCTTCCCATCCACTGTTGCTTGCTTGGATTTTAACTCATCAATCTGCTTGTAATATTCAATTTGCGTAGTAGCTTCTGCTTTATCTGCCTTTGCTTTGAGTTTATTGATCTCTGCGGCACATTCATCCAGCTGCGCCTGCCCAGTAAGGTGAGATGTATTTCCAGAAGAGCTGAAACTCTTCGTTGAGCAAGTAACTTCTGACCGATCTCAAATTATACTTTAGCAACTCAGACAGCCGAGTCTCCTGTTTGTCCGTCAAGTGCTCCGGCCGCTTGAGTAGCAACCAGCGGGTTTTCGTTAAAATAGTACTCAGGCCTTTCTTTTTTTCGAATCCTTTGCTTCCTGGGCACATACCTCATCAATTGCTTTGCCAAGATGCGCCATGATGTGGAATCGATCCAAAATATGAAGGGCTCCCGCAGCCTTCTTAGCGATCACCTTCAGGTACGGCTTCCATATATCGCTACAGATAAACTCCAACGCCAGGCTCCGTTCTAACCCAAACCAACGGAAAAAACGCAACAAGGTCTTGACCGTGCGTTTCTCCCCAATCCACAGCAACCGCTAGCGGTGTGCATCAATCTGATAAACCAGCGTTAATAACTGTGTCCTCGCTGCCAAGCAATTTCGTCAGCACCGATCGCCTTAATACCCGACAAATCCTGGTGCCCCGTCCCCAGACCACAACCCGTTCGACTGAGCTGAATACATGATCCCAGGTTGTATGGAATGCTTGGGCAACTTCTTTCCGGCTCAAGCGCTTCGCCCAACCTGCTAGAAACCAACTATACGCCTCGGTCAGCCGATGTTTGCCTGAACCCAAGGCATCCATTCCACCCGAATGCCACAATCAGGACACGCAACACGACGTGGTGCATAGAGAAAAAACACCTTGTTACCCCACAAGGGAATAAACTCAATACGACCGACCGGCAGCGTGTCGTAACCAGGCCTCTTACGCGCCTACATACGCGACACACCACCGGGCGGCTGTTCCTGTGTGGCTATAGTTCAACATCCAGTGTCGGGACTAATGCATCTTCCACCCAACGAACTGTTCCATATACAAAATACAAAAGACTTGAATTTTTGAACACGATTGAGGATAGTCTTGATATGAATCCTATTCCTTTCCTTCTGATTGAAGGTTGCTCAACACCTCCATCTTCTGAGAAGAGCAACAGGATGCACCACCCTGGTACCTCAAAATCCAGAAAGAATATCACTCTCGCTACATGTTCGTTATAGCATTACCCACAAATTTTCATGAAGAGCCGTAATTAAAAACCATTCCTGACTTTGTCTGCACGATCTTCTAATCTGTCGGCTTCATCTTCAGCTGACTCTCTAAGCTGATCCGCACGATCCTCCATCTGGTCGGCTTGATTCTCGCGCCTCTTTTCCACTGCTTCTTTTGCAGCTTCATCTGCTTCTCTTATCTGATCCGCTTTTTCTTCCAACCTATCAGCCCGTGTTTCTGCATCATCCATTCTTTGAACGGAGCTTTGTGAATAGCTATTGGGTGCAACGATAATAAACGCGAAAGTAATGAAGGCCACGATCCTTTTCATTAATTTATTCATTTGAAATCTCCGTTTTAAGAGAAAAATACCTCATTTACATTTTTCTGAAAAATCATCAACTTGCTTTTCAGCTTCTTCCTTGGCAATTCCATATCTTTCCTGAATTCTGCCAATCAATTCTTCACGCTTTCCTTCAATAATATCCAGATCATCATTCGTCAATTCACCCCATTGCTGCTGTACCTTACCCTTGATCTGCGTCCAATTGCCTTTGACTTGATCCCAGTTCATAGTGACTACTCCTTTTATTAAAGTTGAGATAGCAATTTAGGGTTCCGTTAAAAATAACTTCCCGAAATCGCAAATTCGCCCTGCAAACTGTTCGTGCTGGGCTTGTCGAAGCATGAATGGCTTTGCCGCTACGGGGTGGAATTTTCCCGTCCATCCTGCGTTAAATTCAGGAAAAACGAAAAAGTTCTCTCGGCACCAAACAGGTAAGTTATTTCTTGCCATATTCTTAAAATGCGGACCCTAACTTGCTAGATACATTTGCAGAATCAGTACCTTTAATTGCTTATATGAGAAATTACCGGTTTATATCTAATGATTCATTACAATTACAAATTCACACAGGTGGTGGACGTCGTCCCATTACCCAGAATACAATCGCTAAAATAATACCGATAACAAACAAAATCCAAGCCATTTCCATTGCAATACCTGCGACGCCGGTAATGCCTAATAGAGCAGCAATTATTGCTATAACTAAGAAAGTAATCGCCAAATTTATCATGAGTTTTCTCCTTGATTAAGGCTCCAGATTAGCGTGTTAACTCAGCACATCAAACTGGAAATAATATTCAGAAGTATTGATGCTTCTGATCGATGGCGTCCCGCACTGTAGGCGTTACATAAGTCATGCTACAGCAGGAATTCTCTTTGGTATGTGCGATAACACACAAAGCACTAGATTAAACAGAACATCCTGATTGCCTCCTGGCCTGAATATTACATAAATCGGACAAATAGCGCTTCAAGTATCTGATATAATGAGGATTATCAAGAAACTGGTTCGTAAAAAATGCCTGCAATTACTCACCCCACTGCCAATTCTCCCCCCCGAACAACTTTGCTTTAACTCCATTCCCGGCTTCACAGTTCGCGCCGACTTTGCTGGAGGGGAGCTCTCCTCTGATTTTGGTGCAGTGGTATTGGATGCAGTCGATCATCGTAT
>NZ_FNPQ01000071.1:0-7497 GCF_900107335.1 Nitrosomonas sp. Nm58
CATCAGTTTATAGGCATTGGACTGGTACACTTTTATTCCGCGATCGCAGCGAAATTAGTGCACTTCAGTGGTACATTTTTACACCGCTATTTACAAACCGCCCTTATCGTAGGGAACAAATGAAGATCTACTTGGTAACATTTGGGAATCTATTATAATTTTGACAGCCTCGACTTCGTGCCAGTACCTTAGAAACTGTTCAGTATTGCCAGTGGTAAGCCCAGCACATACAGCCAGGTGTTTGCCAAGACTGCTACTTTTAAAGATTTCATAGACATGTGTTGGTGCCCAGTAAGATATTGGCCTGCCAGGGATATTCAGGAGCTTTTCCTGAGGTACTTTGAAATAGCCAAAAGATGGGTTTCTGTATAATTGCTCAATTTCATTTGAAGTTCTAACAATTGAGGATTTATCAAAAAGTCGTCTATAAAGACCTACAGAACCGGCTGATTTGACTCCTTCATTATTAGCTATCTTATGAAACACAAAGGCCACAGAACCGAAATCAGCGCCAAAAATACCTCTACCTAAATGCAAAAGAGACACAAATCTCACACTCTCTAGCAGCCATGAACGAAGATCAAAGAATGATTGCAAAAACATCCATGACGGGAGATTGATCATCCCCCAAAATCCTCCAGATAGAATTAGCCAGTTAGCTTGTTCCATAAAGCAAGTCATCAAATCCGATTTCCCGCGTGGATATTCTTGGTCAAGGAAAGCTTTCAGTGGAGCATTCATTCCTTTCCTCGCCATATACGGCGGATTGGCAATCACTACATGATATTTCGGACTCAGGTAATCAGCCTGCCGCAAGGTCTGCAATACCTTCTGGTGAGTTAAACTGAGGAACAGATGCCCGGAGACGTTCTTTGATTCCAGTATCCTGAGTATGCCGTCCACATCGGTGACATCGGGACGGATCAGGGAGCCGAAGTTGTCGGCCTCTTCAAACTGGCTCAGGGTGGTTTGCAGTGGCGCGGTGAACAGGTCGCGCCCGACAAAGCCCATGTATTCTTCAATTTCGTCTTCATCGAACCGGATATTTTGCAGCACACAGATGTTGGGTTCAATAAGCTCACCTCGGGCAGCTGTTCGGCGGAAGAAGCGCTTGTCGTATTGTAAGGCCTTCATGGTCAGGGCAAAGGCGGCCAGCTCCCCGGCGCGTTCGTCGATCTCAATGCCGTAAAGGTTGTGAGTGAGAATTTTTTCCGGGATTTCGGCGGGCTCGTAGCCTTCCTCTTCATAGATGGCATAGAGCAGGTCAAAGGCATAGGTGAGCATGTGGCCGGAGCCGCAGGCGGGGTCGCAGATCTTGATCTCTTCTGGACTTTGAACCACTAATGAACACGAATCAACACGAATGTTGTTTTCTAATTGGCGTCCATTCGTGTCTATTCGTGGTTCCTCTTCTGCTGGCGCGATGTAGTACTCCATGCGCTCTTTGAGCTTGGAGTTCGGACGACTCTGCATCCAGAGCCGTCCCAATGAATTCCCGACCAGGTAGCGCACGATCCAGTGCGGGGTAAAGAGCTGGGTGGCGGCGGGGATGTTTTCGGGTGTGATCTTCTTATTCTTCTTCAGTCCGTCGAACACCTCGTCCTTCTTCTCAGATATATAGAACTGGTAGAGCCAGCCGATCACCTCAACATCCTTGCAGGCATCCGGCGTCATTGCTTCGCGGGTGTAAGCCAGGATAGAGTTGCCCGAAAGCAGGTCGTCTGGCATCAGCAATTCGGTATAGTCGTCGATGCGCTGGAACAGGAATGGCATCGCCTTGTTCCAGAAATTACAAGCGGCGACAACCAGCAAGCGGTAGGCCTCTCCCTGCGGGTCTCGGCTGGGCGCTTTGCCGTCAAGCAGGGCAAAGATTTGTTGCCGGACCTTGTCGTGCACCATCTCTTCGTCGATATGCCCCATCTTGGCCTCGGCCAATATCTCGGGCTGGAGCTGCCCCTCGGCGGGCGACACCACACCGATACGGGTGTAGCGGTTCACGTCCATGAAGCGCAGGGCGCAGAAGCGGTTGAACCAGATGTAGGCCACCCGCTCGATGATCTGTTCCTTGCCATGGCTCTTGATGGCCTCTTCGAGTTTCTTGATGGCACCAAGGCTTTCACGCCGGGCGGCGCTGTCCTCTGCCAACACCAGTTTTAACTTGGCGGAGACCTGCTCCATCAGGCTGCGCCGGGCGAACTGTGCGAATTTTTTGAGTTTGGCTGTTTCCATCTAAGCAACCTTTGAACCACGAATGGACACGAATTCACACGAATAATTTTTAACTACCCGTCTTCGTGCGGACACGCACAGGCTGGCGGAATACACAAAAAGCACTGAAGGGGCTCTTGCTATACACGCTTTTATGCGCCGGACGCATAAGTTATGGGCGGAGCGCATAAATACGCGCGGCGCGCGTATTTTTCGGGCGAGCCCTGAAGGCTCTGTGCACGATTCTATGCACGCCTGCAAAGGGTATAAACACGCGATGCACCTTTTATGCTCACCGAGCATATTTACGCTCGGTGAGCATAAATATGAGCATATCGCCTCAAGCCCGCTCATAAACAGCTCCCTTATGCTCACCGATTTGCTTAATTTGACCAGCTTCTTTCATTCTGGCCAGCATGCGGTAAGCCTGATTTCGATCGAGATGGCAAAGGTCCATGACTTCCGATCGTTTTATGCTGCCGTGCCTGTCGATGTAGTTAAGCACCATCTGCTCCTGCTGGATGGGTGCAAATCCGGCCTGGCGGATGTATTCCGATTTTTTTCCTGCCTTACGGTACAGGTCAGCGCTGAGGGTATAGGTCCGGCCTCGGCCGGTGCCGTGGGGTTCCAGAAAGCCGGTTTCCACCAGTTTTTCCAGCGTCGCCCGGACATTGGCCTCCGTTTTTTGGACGGATGGGGCGAGGTCAGTCGTTGTCAAACGGCGTTCTTCACGCAGGCGGGACAGGATGATCAGGGAATCAATGGGCATATTCCCCAGCTTGTCCTCCTGCTCGATCACCATTTTAAGAAAATCGAGGTCGGCTGCCACGTTGGCCATTTGCACAGAAACCGTGAATTCATCGGACATGGAATAATCAGGTGCCGGTCGACCATAGCGCAGCATGCCCTCATAAATGCGGTCAATGCCTCGCCCGGTGCGCTCGGCCAGGCCAATCCGCTTGATCACGTCTGCAAGCAGTGGATTACGGGAACGGGGGTCGGCAACGAGCAGGTTATCCAAAGTGACACCTTCGACGAATCCGCCGGGATTGCTGATAGAGAGCCCATCGCCTGTGATCTTGACATGCACGGCACCCAAACGACTGAAATCACGGTGTACCAGGGCGTTGACGAAGGCTTCACGGAAGGCGCGACGATCATAGTTGGGAACCGGTACTCGGAAGAGGCCGACCTGTATTTCTTCTTCCTCGACCCGTGCCTTGAAAAGAAGCTCCACTTCTTCGAAGGTTTCCAACAGGGGTTTGCGAAAGAACTCATTCACTCTGACATCCGTGCCATGCAGCACCTGAAAGGCGACCTCGTAGGCGGGAAGATGTTGCCGCAGCAGGCTTTCGGTTCCCAGCAACAACAAACCGGCAATGGTTGGTCGCCTGACGCTGTTTATTTCGCGACAAAGCCCCAGAGCGCCATCCAGTTCGTCATCCGCCAGTGCCAGCAGGGATTGTTCGCCACCGTATTTTTTGATGGCGTTACGAATGCGCAGGCGTTGCAGAGGATCGAGTTGGCTGGCGTCTATTTCCTCAAGCACCATGGCTGAGGGATCGACGAGACCCATTGACGACTGGCGCTGGATAAACTCGTGGGGGTAGAACGGTACCGCTTCAGGTGTGCCATCAAGCTTGAGCCTTCTTCGAATCAGAAGGCCATCAGAAGTTGATACCAGTTGCCGTGACTTGGGAACGGTAATCCGAGCGACAGATTTCCCCTGCAGGTCGCACCGCTCTACTCTGATGGATAGGGCAGGATTGGTCTTATTGGCGATCAGTGAAGGAATGCCAGAAATATTCAGATGATTCGCATGCAAGCTGGTGACCGTGCCGTCATCCTCCACACCAAGCAACAGATCACCGCCCTCGGTATTGGCCAAAGAAACGACAGTTGCTACCAGATCTCGGTCCGGAAGGCACTTCAGGTCGCTCTTGAACTCCAGCGTCAGGCTTTCACCTTGTCGAATCAAATTCCCGATTTCGTGTTCATTCGTGTCCATTCGTGGCTCCTAAATCTGAATCCTTTTGCCTTTGCGGATTTCATCCAGCAGCGCCTCGCGCATGGATTCCAGGTAGCGTTCCACGTCGGTCTCGTCGGCCAGCCAGGCTTTGTCGAATGAGACCTTTACGGAGCGAAGGTTTTGAACCACAGATTCACATGGATTCACATGGATATTTTCTTTATTGTTCTTTTCTCTGTGTCCATCTGTGTCCATCTGTGGTTCAGATAATTTTACCAATAAACGAGGATAATCCTGTTCCTCAAACCGGCGCAGGGTGTCACGGATGACGGCAATCAGCTTCTGACGCTCAATAGCGGCATTGAATTCGTTGAACGGACGGGTGATCTGCTCCTGCTGATCGCCGTTCAATGCGCTGAATTCCGCCATACCGCAGATGCGACCTTTTAGAGCGGAGACCGTCTCCTTGGCCTTGGCAATCTCGGCCTCAATCTGGGCAGTGAGCTTCTCCTGCAGGGTTTCGACTTGCGTCTTCACCTGCTGCATGCGGTTGCCCTTGAAACATTCCGGATCTTCGAGCAAAGCTCGCAAGCAGTCAGCCGTCAGTAAACAGCCATCAGTATCTTCGTGCTGATTACTGATAACTGAAGACTGATAGCTTAGATAGCCAATATTTGATTCGTGATCCTTCAAAAACTGCATTGCCAGTTCGTAGATACTCTTTTGCGGGCCGCTCATGGACTTCCGGACAGGATCGATGACGCCTTCCTTCATGTCGAGCAGCGCGTCTTCCTGGCGGGTGAGTTCGGTCAGGTACCAGGTATAGGGCTTACCGGTCAGCTCCTTGAGCTTCTCAAGCACCGGTTTCAGGGTATTTAGGAACGGATACTGGGATGCCTGGGCCGCCAGCAGGGTGAGCTGATGCATGAGTTCCTCGAGCGCGGTACCGGTTTCCTTGCCGATCGCTTTTGCTTCACTGGCGCGGGGCGGGGCATCGAAGAAGTCCTCAAAGAATTCCTTGAGGGCACGGACCTGCGACGCGGTAAATTCGACCTGGGGTTCCAGCACCACATTGCCGTGCCCATGGGTATTGCGCAGCGCCCGGTCCAGCTCGTCCTCTTCCAGCAGATTGCCGTCAGCGCGAACCTCGACCTTGCCGCGAGCACACAGGTTGGCCAGGGTGCAAAGCACCGCAGCGTAGTACCAGCCGTAGGGTTTGCGTTCGAATTTTTCCAGCAGGTTCTTCAGCGTGGTGCGCACGCCACCCCGGTTGTTGTTCTGGATGAAGGCCAAGAGCTCCTGCTCGGACTCGGCCAGAGAAATGGCATCGTTGCCGAACAGCCCCTGCTGTGAATGCTTGAGGCATTTGGCGATGTCGTTCTCGGTGTAGGTGATGCCACGCAGCATGCGCAGATTCGGATATGCACGGGAGATGAGTTCATGAAATCCGCGCACTATTCTAGTTTGTGCGTCCTCGGAACCTATTTCGATATCGCCGCCAGCCACAAATAACTTTGCCTTCGACAAGAGGATTTTTACTCGTTCCCGCAGTATTGCTTCCAGGGCTTGCTGTTGATATCGCTTGCCTTCCAAAATCCGTTTGACTGCCTCTTGCTGAGTGATCGAGATATTCTGACGGATGTATTTCTCAGTGCGCTTGTACATCAGGATATCGCGAACAAGACGCTCATCGGGTGGCATCAAAACCAGCAGTTCATCCCGGCCCATGCTCTGCATCCTTAGGATAGACTCGCTTTCTGCGTTTTCATGGAATGGACTAATGATGTGGATGGCTAGTTCATACTCCCGCCCATGCAGACGATCATCGAGTTTCCTTGAGAAGATATAGTCCTGCCCATTTTCGTCGTATCGGATTTTCCGATGCTTGATGATGTGGTCGAAAATGAGCTTTTCCAGCTCTGCTGCAACGTCGGTAGATTCCACTTCGGTGTTCTTGATCTCCTCTTCGATGTCTTTTTCTTCGTCGGTGAGATATTCGTAGAGCTCACCGTTACGCTGAATATAGGTCTGCTGTTCCAGAAGGTTGAGAGCTTCTTCGATTTTTTTGCGCAGCGCGGGCAGATCCTGATTGAAGCTGTCCAGCATTAGAACACAAAGATTTCGGAGTGACGGTTTGAACTCTTTCACGTTCTTGACCAAAAACAATGCCTTCAACACTTTGACGGCAATGTGATTGCCTAATTGTCGTTCAGCAGCCAGGATAGCTTTCTGTGTTTGAGCCTTTAATGCTGTTTGAATACCTTCAAACATTAAATCAAACGAAGCCAACTGTCCGATTTCGTAACCTCCAATCTGCACAGCGACCTGTTGAAACACACCTAACATTGATCGTTCACCTACCGAACTATGCTTACCTTCAAACGCATTATGGCGGGAAAGATTCTCAATTGATGACTGGAATAGATCAAACTGATAAGAAATAAACGGATAGCAGCGAATGAATTCGTCTCGATCTCTGTAGACTTTGTAATCCCTCGATCCATCCGTAAAACTAAATAGGGTTCCGAAATTGTTAACCTCACGGTGGTACAGAGCAGAGATAAGCGTCACTCCATTTTCTGTTTTAGCGAGGAGGCGTTTCTGTATAACTTCCGCAACATTGGTGCTTGTGAGTAACATTTTTGTCGCGAAGCGTGCCATTATTTTTGAAAAATCATTACTCTGCTGTTTATTCATCTCCCCCAGAACAGTACTCATATCATTCTGTGATGTAACAATGATCCATGCGCGACCTCGGCATTTGGTGGCCAAACTTTCGGCAATGGTTTGCAGATTGGTCATAAGTTTGACGTTTTCGGCGATGTATTGGCCAACCTCATCGACAAAAAAATTCAACCGGAAATTGGGAGGCTGCCGTTCAATATAAGCGTGTATTTGTTCCGCAAAGTCTTCGATAGAGACACGATATTGGTTGCGATACTTATCCAGTATACCCACCGCCGATGCTTCATTATCACCTGTTACCTCCGCATAGGCCCTGGCAATATTCTGAGATTCCAACAAAGCTTGTTCGCGACCTTTCTGCCAGGAACGTCCTGCCAGACATTCATAGGCTGTTTTGAACCGATCATAGAGACCTCGGTTATCCAAGTCTCGTTCGAATTGAGCAATATGACCGTGCTTTCCATAGTAGCCGCACATCTCATCGAAAACCTTAACAAAGACGGCCAGGAGCGCGTCGATTTGTGTTTTGCTGATGACATCTGTAAATAGCGGTGTAAAAATGTACCACTGAAGTGCACTAATTTCGCTGCGATCGCGGAATAAAAGTGTACCAGTCCAATGCCTATAAACTGATG
>NZ_FNPQ01000074.1:0-6870 GCF_900107335.1 Nitrosomonas sp. Nm58
GAGATCCTGCCCGGCACTGCCGAAAATATGATTCGAATCGCCATGATGAAAATAACACTTGCAAAATGCGTCTAATGTTTTACCAGACAGCTTCTTAGACCGCATTATCCATCATTGCGACATCCTGGAAACAGGAAATGATTCTTACCGTTTCAAACATCGAAAACAATGTATAAGAACCGATTAACCAACTAAACCAGGTGGACAGTTTTCGGCGCTGATGACTGGACAATTCTCAATGCTGATTGACAATTCAGGCAAGTAATCAAGAGAAGAACAATCCAGTAAGCATTACTCTGACTTGGAATTGGCATTGTTACTTATCCTTGGAAAGACTTATTGCCTGTTTTCAATTCGTTGGTACCAGGCATCATACACTTCATCAGGCCACAAAGACTTAATCCAGACAAGAGTGTCATCAATTTCCTGTTCTGTCAGTTTATCTTGCCAGCCAGGCATACGCCCCTCTCCAGGAGGACCACCTTTTAAAATAAAACGTTTTAATTCCTCAGTAGAATGATGCCAGGCATGCGCCGTGCCATCCAAAGGGGGAGGAGGGTACCTGCCGTTTTCAAGCGGTTTCCTCCAGTCAGGCGTTGCTTCGGCATTTGGTCCATGACAAACAGCACAATTTTCCTGAAAAACCGCGCGCCCTCGAGCAATCTGGGCAGTGTCAAAATTTCGCTTAACCATTTCTGTCTGATCTAACTGGATTTGCTGCAGAAACTTATTGGCAGTAGAAATAGAATCTGTGCAGCCTGACATTAAAATAAATCCACTTATTGATAGTGACAGAAGAAAATACTTATTTTTTCCAGGCTGCATAACAATCTAAAAAATTAAGAAGTTTTTAAGTTTTAATACTAAATAAGTTTGCTTTCACTTAAACCTGTTTACTCAGGGGTATAGCGACTGTAAACGGTTGCATCGCGTCGTTGATCTCCTCTTTGCTTGATCAAAAGCACATCATAAGGATCACTACGCGCACCTTCCATACCTGGAGTGCCATGAGGCATGTCAGGAACAGCCAATCCAATTGCCTTAGGGTGTTCTTTAAGAAGTCGTTTAATATCTTGTGCAGGAACATGACCTTCAATAGCATAACCATTAACCACGGCGGTATGACACGACCCTAAAGAAGGAGAGATGCCTGCACGCGCTCTTGCTTCTTTATTACCCACATCATGTGCATTGACAGTAAACCCATGATCTCTCAAATGATCAATCCATTTTGAGCAGCAACCACATGTTGGGCTTTTATAGACCTCAACCGTCTCGCCAGCAGACACTGAAAATGCTGCCAATGTCAATGCACCAGCCATTATTGATTTCATCAAAAATCTGTTAATTTCTATTTTCATTTTATCTCCACATTTATCTTTCCACGCATCCTTTTGAAATGGCCAGGATAACCACAAGCAAAATGAACTATACCACTTTCAGTAAAATTCCATACGAGCTCTTTTTGTTCACCTGGCAGTAGATTAACGTAGTTAGGATCCTCACGGATCAAACCAGGATTTGAACGTGTCATTTTGGCGTGTTCTTTTAAATTTTCCAATGTATCAATAACCATTTCATGTCGTCTCATTCCTTCATTCTTAACAATGAATCTGATCGTTTCACCTTGCATCACATTAATCTCGGAAGGCGAAAAACGGTTATCCATTGCCTTTATTTCAATCGTACGCGTCACCTTGGCAGGATCGCCGACCTTGCCAATGGCCGGAGAATTCACACCATTCTGCTTGTGATTCAAGTCAGCAGAAGCACTAACTACCCAGAACATCAAAATTGAGAAGAATACGAATACCATTGCACGTTTCTTCATATAATTCTGTCCTCTGTACTTATGGCACAAAACGGTCGCTTTAAATCCAATTGTTAGAACACATTACTGTTTTATTGTTCCGGCTGTTAAACTATTTAATTTGTCACGGCCCATGAGATATATAAGGCAAGATATTTTACAACTCTCTGACTTACGGCAATTTTCATGATGGAAACATTACCCAAGAAAATACAATATAACACCAACAAGCTTCGTAAACGATTACGTCGTCTGGTAGGAACGGCTATCGCTGATTTTAATATGATCGAAACAGGCGACCGAGTAATGGTTTGCTTATCGGGTGGAAAAGACAGTTATGCGTTGCTCGATATTTTGCGCAACCTTCAAGCACATGCTCCGTTGGATTTTGAACTGATTGCTGTCAATTTGGATCAGAAACAACCCGGTTTCCCCGAGCAGGTATTACCTGAATATCTCACTCAAATAGGCATGCCATTTCGCATCGTCGAGCAGGACACCTATAGTGTAGTCAAACGCGTCATTGCTGAAGGAAAAACCACGTGTAGTTTATGTTCCCGTTTGCGCCGAGGCGTACTCTATCGTGTTGCTACTGAGTTAGGTGCCACTAAAATAGCTTTGGGTCATCACAGAGACGATATTCTCGAAACTTTTTTTCTCAATATGTTTTATGGTGGCAAGCTCAAAGCGATGCCACCCAAGCTGGTCAGTGATGACGGCCATCACATCGTAATTCGTCCACTAGCATATTGCAAGGAGAAGGATCTGGCTGCTTACGCTGAAATCGAGAATTTTCCAATTATTCCCTGTAACTTGTGTGGTTCCCAGAAAAATATGCAACGTCAGGCTATTAAAGAAATGATGCAGCAATGGGATAAAAAATTCCCGGGAAGACTGGAGACAATGTTTACGGCACTCCAGAATATACAATTATCTCACTTGGCAGATTCAGCGCTTTATAATTTTCAGGGGCTCAAACCACAGGGTAGTCCAGTTGCTGACGGGGATAAGGCTTTTGATGAAGAAATATTTGAGCCACCGATTGCAGAACTTCTTTCCATTTCGGAGAGTAGATTAAATGAAACAGAAAGTGATAAAACCATCCATAATTAATGCTTGATTTTGAATTTCCCGGGAATGATTGGTGGAACCAGTTTGAAAGTTATTGCCACTAGAAGTGCAAATACCACATAGCTTACTGTGAGTACAGATTCGGGAAAATCATAGAATAACATTCGATGTAACCAGTACTGAATAAAGCTTCGATCTGCTTCAATCTCACGCAACTCATATTCCCATCTCGTCAGTGGGCAAATAATACCTACCAGCGACTCACCCACAACAAACAGTATGGCTGCAAGATGGGTAAGTCGAAATGCGAGGTTCCGGGAAAATTTTAAATGCAACCAGGCGCCAATCCAGATCATGGGAAGGCTGCCAACAACGAACAGCACGAACATAAAGTGAATAATTAATACAACGTCGGCTAATTGCATTCCTTACAGAAAAATTTACAGCAAGGGTTTCAGTATCTTTTCGACTTTATCCATGTAGACGCGACCTAAATGTGTATCCACGATTTCTCCAGCTCGATTGATTATCACCGTGTAAGGTAAGGCACCTTGTGGATTTCCCATTGCCTCTGCTAGTGAAAACGCGTCCATATCTCCCACCACTACAGGATAATTGATGCCAAACTCCTTACTGAATGTCTCCACTTTTTCTTTTTGATCGATAGCAATGCCTACTAGGATCAATCCCTGCTCACGGAATTTATCCTGTATTTCAATAAACTCTGGTATTTCTTCACGACAGGGCATACACCACGTAGCCCAGAAATTTACAAGCAGAACATTTCCTTGCCATTGAGAGAAAGGCTGCACATTGCCCTCAATATCTGGCAAACTCGCTGCAAAAAATGCTTTCATGCCTGCTTGCTTCTCAGCGCTGCTCAGCTGTGAACTCATCTGCTGGGTTTTGAATATAAATCCTGCAGCTATCGCCCCGAAAGCGATAGCAACATACAGCAATAACTTGCCTAGCTTTGACATGCAATCTTCCTCTAGTTGATAGAATAAATATATAAGACAGCCAGGCTAAATCAATACTGCATCCAATACGGAGAGAAAATCTTCCTTATTGAAATAGCCTATGATCTTAGTGTTCGGTATCTCGCGCCCCTGGGGGTCAAGAAAGAGAATTCCCGGTGGGCCAAATAGCTTGAAACGTTTCAGTAGCGCAGCATCGTCAGGCGTTCCGGCAGTTACGTCCACCTGCAGTAGAACTACATCTCTCAACCGCGCTTGCACTTTCGCATCGGTAAATGTAAATCGCTCCATTTCCTTGCATGAAATACACCAGTCAGCATAAAAATCCACCATGATGTATTTGCTTCTTGACTGCTGGATCATTTCATCAAGTTCAGCAATTGTTTTTACCCGCCGAAACGGTAGATGCCCGCTTTGATCAGCGTCTACTGGCCGAATCGCCTCAATATTTCCGGTACTACCGATGCTCAACTTTGACAGGGGTTGCAGAACATCCCGGCTACCAGACAATACACCTATCAAAAGAGCTACCCCAACCAGCAATGAAATCACCCCAACACCTTTAAGAAATTTCCTGAGGCCAGAGGCCCGTTCTGGTAAAGGATCGATCGCATGCAGATAAATAGCCGAGATGATGAGTAGCGCTGCCCACAACAGCATATAAATAACCGTGGAAACCACCGGCGATATCAACCAGATAGCCACTGCCAGCAGCAGCACACCAAAAACCTGCTGGATCGATTCCATCCATGGACCTGATTTGGGCAGTAAAGCGCCCGCCGATGCTCCCAATAATAACAGAGGAACACCCATGCCTAGTGCCATCACAAATAATGCGGACCCTCCGAGTACCACATTATGCGTCTGACCGATATAGAGCAGCGCACCTGCAAGGGGTGCCGCGACACAAGGGCTGACGATCAGTGCGGACAATGCTCCCATTCCAAATACACCGGTCAAGCGCCCACCTTTTAGATGGCCTGCTTCTTCAGAAAGTTTGCTCTGAAGAAAACCGGGTAATTGCAGTTCGTAAAAACCAAACATCGAGAAAGCCAGAACAACAAAGACCAGCGCAAAGGCACCCAATACCCAGGCATTTTGCAAAGCTGCAGACAGCATGGCACCAGACAGGCCGGCAGCAATACCGGCTATGGCATAAGTAATCGCCATCCCCAGAACATAGGCAAGCGCTAGAACAAATCCACGGCGCTTGGTGAGATGCTCGCTTCGGTTCGTAATGATGCCCGATAAAATCGGAAACATGGGATACACGCACGGCGTAAATGCAAGCCCTAAACCCGCACCAAAAAAACCAGTCAATATCAACCAGAAGTTACCGCTTGCAAGCAGTTGCTCGATTTTGTATGACTCGGTCTCAATAGCAGGCAGTTTGGAAGGGGTTTGAAACAATTCCGCGGTAGCATCCCCACCCGCAGCTGTTGCGCTGCCACTGATCGTTTCGGCAACCGTATTCAAAGCTGCTTTGATTGCCGGAAGGGCTATATCACTTTCCTTCTTGATCGGTGCATAGCATACGCCTATCGGTTCATTGCAGCCCTGATAGGTTGTGGCAAGAGAAAGCTGGTCCGTAGCGGATGCTTCCCGCTTCAATGAAATAATTGCCTGAACAGGCTGATAATAGACCTCTGTTTTACCAAAAGTCAGATCGTCCTTCATTTTGCCTGGCGGTAGCATGATTTTTTCTATATGGATGCCATCGCTTTTCGGCTTAAAGTCAATTTTGTCACGATAAAGATAATAATCTTTTGCAGGTGTGAAATGGGCAACTAGCGTATGTTCATCACGCACCTCGATTGAGAACTTAAATGCTTCATCTGGAGGCAGTAGCTCCTGCTCAGTTTGCCCAAAGCTTGCGCTTAATTTCTGTAACACAGAAAACACACTGGATCGCTTTTCTTCTTCAGCTAAAGCACTCGTGCTAACAAGGCAAAATAAAATCAGAAAAAATTGAATTAAACGCATAGCTTACTCAAATTTTGTTTTCTATTATTGGTTCAACAATGATTGGAACTTCATCAGCAACCCACTGGAGATACGCTAGCAATCCAGTCTTTACAGGGACAGCGATAATCTCAGGGAGTTCATAAGGGTGTATAGCTTTGATGATTTTTTCCACCGCGACATAATGTTCCGCCAACGTTTTGATAAAAACGGGTATCTCATCGGTCGTTTCAGTTTCTCCCTGCCAACGGTATACTGAAGTAGATTCAGCCAAAATATTGATACATGCCGCAGCCCGACTTTCAATGAGTTTTTGGGCAAGCATCAACGCGCTTGCTTTGTCAGGAAAACTGGTAATAACAAGTATAACTTCCATTTATCTGCTTAACATACAGGAAGATTCAAAAATTTTGCATTCTTTATACTAAACTCGAATTTACTTTGGCGGAACATAAATCTGTCAAATTCTGTAATAATACTCAGAAATTAATATATGAGCTAACCAAATGATTAAAAAACTATTTTTACTACTTCAAGTTCTTTCCTTAATTGCTCCTGTCGGTATTTTCTTTATGTATATCATTATGGATCAAGGCGACCAGTTTACTTACGAACACTACTGGGTAACGGGGATGAGTTTCATTCCTTTTCTGTTTGTGCTGTTACTAAAGAGTCTGTTTCTGGGAATTAATAAAAAATAAATATCCAATATTTAAAGAAGCAATAATGAGCAGAAATGATCTTCTTGGAGCCCATCTAATGTAATGCACTTTTCAAAGATTTTGAATAAGCAATTACAAATACTTATTAATACAACAATCTTTGATAATCAGGCTGAAATTAATATTTATTGATTCAGCCTGATAAGATTTTGACTACTAAATTAAGTTTACTTCAATAACGTGAGTTCGGCGTAAGAAAAGCAGTAAAAAGAACCTGAATTCCTTATTATGACGAAGCTATTTTGGAAAAGGGTTTCATCACGATGAGGAGTCAGGTTCTTATGGATACTATAGCGATTTTTTGTGCGATTGACGACTTTTGTTAGAG
>NZ_FNPQ01000075.1:0-6794 GCF_900107335.1 Nitrosomonas sp. Nm58
GGCCCGCAGATAGAAATCCAGTCTGCAGCAAGGCCGGATATAAGACTGCAGCCGATTTCCTTTTTACCAAAACACGAAATATCTCTTGCCAAACCGGGAGGCGTCCATATAAGAATCATGAGAAGAAACGTGACGGTTGTTTTTGTCAATGCTTGTGTTGTTGTATTCGTGCTGATCGGATCAAGGAGCGTGCGTTCATGTCGGGAATCAAGGTGGGTGATATTGTGGCTTTTATATTGATTCAATCGAATAATGTCTATCTGGTTATGCATATTCAGCCTGGTAAATAGGCATGACTATTGAGGTTGGCGTGTATCAATAACGCATTGATATATTAAGGAGATCAATATGATCACCTCATTCTTAAAAGATTTCGAGAAATTATTTTCAAAGATTAAAAGAGGATTCATCGCACTCTTGGTATTAGGGATGATGATCCCGGTAAACGTGCAGGCAGAGATTTCAGACCCTACTCATTTGGATTTGATGGATAATCAGGTTACACGGGCAATATTCCAGAATGACGCGACCACACTGAATGCCGGCAGTTTTACGCCACTGACTGTCCTGATTGCAGAAGCTCTGGAAAATAATCCGGAAATTCAGGCTTCTCTACGAGAACGCGAAGCAGCTCAGCAGAGAATCTCACCTGCAGAAGCGCTCGATGACCCCATGCTGGAAGCAGGAGTGGTTAATGCACCGCTGACCTCCTCGCCATTCAATCGTGAGGATATGACCATGAAGATGATAGGCCTGTCCCAGCGTTTTCCTTTTCCAGGAAAACGTGGCTTGCGTAAGGAAGTCGCCAGTAAGGATGCGGAGGCGAGTGATTACGGCTATCAGGAAACTGTGAACCGGGTCATGCGTGATCTCAGAGTTGCTTATTTCGAGCTCGGGCTCACCCTCGAAATGACCAAGTTGGTCGAGAAAAACAAGTTGATTCTGGAAAATTTTACTCACTTGGCTATAGATCACTACCAGGTGGGAATGGGTACTCAGGCAGATGCATTCAAGGCGCAGACGCAGGTATCCAGAATGCAGGATGAACTGTTCAGGCTTGAACGGGAGCGGCCTATGGTTGAAGCAGAGCTCACCCTCGCGCTCGGACGTCGCACCCAGGCGGTGGTACTGATACCTGAGTCCCTACAGATACGTGAAGTATCCTTGAATCTGGAATCGTTGCAGGAAGTCGCCTTGGCACAGCGTCCGCAATTACTGGCATTGCAAAGTCTTGCGGCACGTAGCAAGAAAACACTGGATCTGGCGCATAAGGAATACCTTCCCGATTTTGATGTGCGCCTATCGTATGGGCAGCGTGACAGAATGCTGGATAACACGCAGCGTCCTGACATGGTTTCGCTGACCGTGGCCATTAACCTGCCAATATGGCGCGCCAGCAAAATCGAACCTCGTATTACGGAGTCGCAAGCGATGCACTATCAGGCATTAGACCTGTATCAGGCGCAAAGTAACGAGCTTGCGGCGAAACTGCGCCAGCAGGTGGCAACGGCCGAGCAAAATCTCAAATCAGCCCGGTTGTATCAAACCACCATCCTGCCGCAGGCCAGGCTGACGGTTGAATCCGCCCTGGTGGCCTATAAAGTCAACCAAGTTGATTTTCTGACACTGCTTGACAGCCAAATGACCGTATTCAATTATGAAATCAGCCTGGTGACAGCGATAGCCAGCTACAACAAGGCGCTTGCGGAAATCGATCTGCTTACCGGCAAAGCGCCTTATGAATTGACGCAGCCATAATAACGAGATTTCGCATGAGATTATCCCTCATAAAATTGATCATAGCCACTGCACTGATCATCGGTGCGCTGGCTGCAGGGTATTGGTGGGGCAGCACTCAATCTGAGATTGCAGTAGCTGATTTACCTGTGACTATTACCTCCAAGGGTAAGATTCTTTATTACCGTAACCCGATGGGGCTGCCGGATACGTCTCCCGTCCCCAAGAAAGACCCCATGGGAATGGATTACCTTCCAGTTTACGAGGGGGAAGCGCCATCATCCGATAGTTCCGTAGTCAAAATCAGTACCGAAAAAATACAGAAACTGGGGGTGCGAACTGAAACGGCAGCATTACGTGAGCTTATCCGCACGGTCAGAGCGGTGGCAACGATCCAGGCGAATGAGCGTTTGCTATATACGGTGACGCCCAAGTTTGAAGGCTGGATACAACGGCTTTATATCAATACCCCGGGTCAGACGGTCAAGAAAGGTGATCCGCTGATGGATGTGTACAGCCCCAATCTAATCGCGGCGCAACATGAATATCTGATCGCAATGAAAGGTATGCAGATGGTAGCCGAGGGAGGCCAGAATGCTCGATCTGATATGCAAAGACTGGTTGAGAGCGCATTACAGCGGTTGCGCAACTGGGATGTCTCGGACATTGAGCTGCAGCGTTTGCAGCGTGAGGGCGCGGCCAGGCAGTATATCACGCTACGATCCTTAGCCAATGGGGTGGTATTGGAGAAACTGGCCGTAGAAGGGAAGCGTTTCGAGCCTGGAGAAGTACTCTATCAGATTGCCGATTTATCCCGCGTGTGGGTGCTGGCCGATGTGTTTGAGCAGGATCTGGGCATGATTCATCCTGGTCAGATGGTGACCATCAGAGTCGATGCCTACCCGGATAAGGTATTTAGTGGCGAGGTGGCGTTTATCTATCCCAAAGTGACGCCTGAAACACGTACCGCTATTGTCCGTATCGAGCTGCCTAATGCTGACGGACTGCTTAAGCCTGCCATGTATGCACGCGTGGAGTTTGCTTCCTTTCATAGTAAGAACAAAGTCCTTACTATTCCTGATTCGGCGGTGCTCGATACCGGCACCCGGCGGCTGGTGCTGGTGGATCTTGGTGAAGGTCGTTATGAACCACGAACCGTAAAACTCGGCATGCATGCCGATGGTTATACTGAGGTATTAGGAGGACTGGAAACAGGAGAAGCCGTGGTAGTTAAAGCAAATTTCCTGATCGATGCAGAAAGTAATCTCAAAGCAGCGCTGGGTAGCTTTGGTCACGGCAGCCACCCTTTGGTGCCGGGGGAAGAATCACCCGCCCAATCCTCCAGTACGCTTGTCGAAGAATTGTCATCAGCAACGCATCGGGGTGAAGGCAGCATAGCAGCGATTGATTTTGCGCGTGCCACCATTACGCTTGCGCATGAGCCGATTGCCAGTCTTAATTGGCCCTCGATGTTGATGGATTTCCGGGTTGCTGATCCGGCATACCTTCGTCCGCTGAAACCCGGCCAGAAGGTTACCTTTGAAATCACCGAGGAATCAGCCGGTGAGTACGTCATCGTACACATTCATCCAGTAGACACTAGTAGCCCTGTTGCCAACGAGCACAAAAATACATTGAGAAGGCGCTGAAATGATTGGCAATATCATTGAATGGTCGGTTCGGCACATTTTTCTAGTATTGCTGGCAACATTCTCTATCGTTGCCTGGGGGGTATATGCCGTATGGAAAACCCCGGTCGACGCGATTCCTGATTTATCCGATGTTCAGGTGATCATCTATACCGAATATCCCGGACAAGCACCGCAGGTTGTTGAAGATCAGGTGACTTATCCCTTGACCACAGCCATGCTGGGCGTGCCTAAATCGAAAGTCGTACGTGGACTGTCGGCCTTTGGCGTATCGTTTGTCTATGTCATTTTTGAAGATGGCACCGATATCTACTGGGCGCGTTCCCGTGTACTGGAATACCTGGGTTTCGCAGCCAACAAATTGCCAAGTGATGTGAAGCCTGCACTCGGCCCGGACGCAACTGGGGTAGGCTGGGTTTATCAATATGCCGTTACTGCTCAAGACCGTACGCTGGATGAGTTGCGCAGCATCCAGGACTGGTTTCTGCGCTATCAATTGATCGCAGTCGAAGGTGTTTCGGAAGTGGCCAGTGTGGGTGGGTTCGAGAAAACCTATCAGATCACAGTTGATCCCCGGCGTTTACAAGCTTATGGTATTTCCCTGAAAACAGTGATCGATGTGGTCGCGCAGAGTAACCGTGATGTGGGTGGGCGCGTGATCGAACTCGCGGAAACCGAGTATATGGTGCGCGGTAAAGGTTATCTGCGCAGCATCAGCGATCTGGAGAGTCTGGTCGTGAAAGCGCATGAGGGCATGCCGGTACTGCTGCGCGATGTCGCCCGGATTGAGCTGGCGCCGAATGAGCGACGCGGGATTACTGAACTCAACGGGGAAGGCGAAGCTGTTTCAGGGATCGTCGTTGCGCGCTATGGTGAAAATGCGCTCGATGTCATCCGCGATATCGAAGCGAAAATCGATGAGGTCAAACCGGGGCTCCCGGAAGGCGTTGAAATTCAATCGGTTTATAACCGCTCTGAACTGATCCAGCGTGCTATCGAGACGCTGAGCGAAGTATTGATCGAGCAGGTGATCATCGTGGTGCTGGTGTGCGTGGTTTTCCTCATGCATGTGCGCAGTGCGCTGGTAGCGATCATGATGCTGCCGATCGGCGTGCTTATCGCGTTTATTGTCATGTTTCACCTGGGCATCAGTTCCAATATCATGAGTCTGGCGGGCATCGCACTGGCCATCGCCGAGATGACCGACGCGGCCATCGTCATGGTCGAGAATGCGCATAAACATCTTGCGCGCCTTGATCGGCAGGCTTCCGCATCGGCGCGTAGGGATGCTGTTATTACGGCATGCCAGGAAGTCGGCCCCGCACTGTTCTTCAGCCTGCTGATTATTACCGTATCGTTTCTACCGATATTTACGCTCGAAGCTCAGGAAGGACGGATGTTTCAGCCACTTGCCTTTACCAAGACATTTGCCATGGGGGGTGCTGCGCTGCTTTCCATTACCCTGGTGCCAGCGCTCATGCTGTTGCTGATTCGTGGCCGTATTCCACGCGAGCAAGATAATCTGTTGGGTCGCCTTCTGATCCGGCTGTATCAACCGATCATTCCCTGGATCATCCAATGGAAGGAGAGCATTCTGGTCATAACGATTGCCGTATTGGGGCTGACCATTTATCCGATGCTCAGACTCGGTGCCGAATTCATGCCGTCATTGAATGAAGGCACACTGCTTTATATGCCCGTGACGCTACCGGCCATCTCTATCACCAAAGCGGCAGAAATTATGCAAACCCAGAACAAAATCATTAAAAGTTTTCCGGAAGTGGCATCGGTATTCGGCAAAGCTGGGCGTGCCAATACTGCTACTGATCCGGCGCCACTGGAAATGACTGAGACGATCATCAACCTGAAAGCGGAAAGTGAATGGCGCCCCGGTATGACCATCGACAAGCTGATTGTTGAACTGGATCAGGCGCTACAAATACCCGGTGTCGCCAACGCTTGGACCATGCCGATCAAGAACAGGACAGACATGCTGGCAACGGGTATCCGTACACCCATCGGTATCAAGGTATTCGGCAACGATTTGAGTGAACTGGAAAAACTTGGTAAGCAGATCGAGATGGCGGTCAAAACAGTGCCCGGTACCACCAGCGTTTATGCTGAGCGAACTACGGGTGGCTATTACCTTGATATCGAACCGGATCGGATGGCGCTTGCTCGTTATGGGCTGGCTGTTGGCGATCTGCTGGAGGTGATTACGACCGCACTGGGGGGCGAAACGATTACTACTACTGTGGAAGGGCGCGAGCGCTATGGGGTGACCGTGCGCTATCCACGCGAACTGCGCAGCGACCCGCAAGCCATTACGACGCAAGTACTGGTACCCACCATGGGGGAAGCAATGATTCCACTTGGCCAGCTTGCGCAAATCAAGCTGGTCAAAGGGCCACCGAGCATCCGTACCGAGAATGCATTGTTGTCCACTTACATTTTTGTCGATATCCGCGATCGCGACATCGGTGGCTATATCGCGGATGCGCAGCAAGCAGTCCGGGAACAAGTGCAATTCCCATCTGGTTACTATGCTACCTGGAGCGGTCAGTTTGAGTATATGCAACGCGCCACCGACAAATTGAAGGTGGTGGTACCGCTCACGCTGCTCATCGTATTTGTGCTGATCTATTTGAACTTCAATCGTCTGACCGAGACATTGATCGTGATGCTGTCGGTACCTTTTTCCCTGGTTGGCGGTATCTGGCTGATGTATTGGCTTGGCTACAACATAAGTATCGCAGTAGCGGTAGGTTTCATCGGCTTAGTCGGGATTGCCGCGGAATCCGGTATGGTAATGCTGGCCTTCCTTGATCAGGCGCTTACTGCCATGCAAGTAAAACGCCAGGCAGCCGGTGAGGAAATCACTATTTCCGATCTCTATGCTGCTGTGGCTGAAGGTGCCGTGACGCGGATACGCGCAGTCATGATGACCATTGCGGGCAGTATTCTTGGGTTGTTGCCCGTCATGCTGAGCAGTGGCACAGGCTCCGAGGTAACACGGCGCATTGCCGCTCCGATGGTCGGCGGCATGGTCTCAACCACAGTGCTGACATTGATCATTTTTCCAGCCATTTATGTGCTGGTTAAGGAGATTACGATACGGCGCTCGATGGAAAGGGAGCGGAGATAGGGGCCTGAATAATCCTGGCTCATCTTTAATACATCTATACTCGTCACACTTCAAAATTCGGTTTTTATAATCCCTCATCCGACCTTCTCCCAGCGGGAGAAGATACTCTCTCTTTTTGCAACCCATTTTTGAGAAAATCATGCTGTCTCCATGTTGAAGAACATACTGCCGTCAAAGGGTTGTTTGTTATGTAACATGCCATAAATGGCGTGCAATATTTTTCGCATGACTGCACATATTGCTTGAATTTTTTGCAACCCGCG
>NZ_FNPQ01000027.1:0-39660 GCF_900107335.1 Nitrosomonas sp. Nm58
ATGCCGGCGGCTGTGGAAAAATTGTGAACGCAAACTCAACACCAGCCTACAGTTCGTCCATCTTGCTTTCTTGGCATTGTTACTGCAAAGATTTTGAACAGACTCTAAGAAAACAGCTACCGAGATGTCTATATCTATATGAAGTAGTAAGAGATAACACCAGGTTTCGGCATGACTCACTACTTTTCTAGACAGATGAAGCAGCAAGCGCCTACATACGGTAATAGTAATGGGAGAAGATTGCTAGTATCGAGTGCCGGTTGCTTGAAAAAGCGAACAAAGTGGGAATGCTAACGAGACTAACTTTTTGCAAAGATTTTAGAAAAAGATTCTATTTGTTTAAATTAAGTGAATTTAAACTATTAATAATAGTAGTTAATGGCAGATCAATTCCGGTATATCTCTAAAAATAGATTAACTATCAATCGTCTAAATAAAATTTTTGATCGGTATAAAAGGGGAATTTTACTTGGATAATTTGTGTATAAGATGGAGAGTTTAATTTTATTTCGAGTTATCCAAAAACTATTCAGATCTTACTCACAAGGTACTGACATCAACCGTGAAGAATGTGTAATAAATTATGATAATTACGGCTTATAGTTAGATTAGCCGGATCGTCGAAGGGATAGGCGGGCGATGCTTGGAGCAATTAACGTGAGGAGCTGCTCGCTTATCTCAACTTGCAAAAAGGTTTTGATGGCAACAAAGCTCAACACACCGGTACGCATTCAGAAATGGGTGCCGGCGGTGGATAACAGAGTATGCTTTCGGTGCTGGTTGAACTACTCGTGCCGCCTCGGTAAAAGCTACGAGGCCTCACGTACATAGATGAAACTCGGGCCTACGCTGCCATGAACCGTATGCGTTGAGGCACTTAACCTAAAGCAGGAGTTTCCAAATTCCTTATGAGATACTTTCTAATAAAAACTGTAAATTCACACAGAAATTTCCTACAATTTAGTAATTTCAAGATCTGAAATCAAATTTCTGAGTAATTTTTGCGCAGTACCGCTTAGCGATTCTGTGCTCCAGCCAGATCGTGCCCCACTTGCAGACCAAATAACTTTGCCAGAGGGAATCGCTATAATCCGGATTGTCAGGCCAACAGCGGGCTCACTACCAACGCCAAGTTTGTATTGCCATTCATCAACGCTTCCTGCAACTGCATAAAAAACATTATCTTTAATAGCTGATAACAACGCATTTTCCTGACGCTTGCGGTCATTGAATTCAGACCAGCTATTCTTGTCTTCACCTTGTGGGTACATTTCTATATTTTGGACCCCTCGAACTCTAAGCAAAGTAGCCAGCATTTCTTCTACTTGTTCACCTGCCCGCGGAGTCTGCGAATAATTCTGAAAAGGTAAAACCAACCAACGTTCAGAAGAAGAAAGAGGAGCGCTTTTCTGTACATCGATTACCGAACATGCTGTCAACAAATTAAGCAAAATAATAAAAAAGAAAAATTTAAGCGCTAGATGAGCAAATCGTAGGATTTTTTCGCTACCAATCAACATAAACTAATTCTCCTTTTTGATTAATTTAATATGCCTCTTTACAACTGTTCGGTTAACCATAAATCCTTGAGAGATAGAGCCTGAGTGGGTTTGAAGATAGGTAAAATTGGCGTGATCAAAACAACAATTTTCCAACCCAAGGAATCAAGTATGCAATATATTAACACTGTAACCCACCAGTTACTCAAGCACATTTCTTGCTATCGTATTGATTAGACGATTAGACGCTATGATAACTATTCAGCGATAAAATCAACGTGCAGGTTGGTTATTCAGTTCACGGTAAAGTGCAATTGCGTGAAAAATGGCCACTTGCTTATTCATACGAGTCCAATCCTCACAATAACCAGATGATCCGTACGTGCTTGTTGGCGATCGCGACCAGTGTTTTGTAATAATCCGCTCGTGTAATCAATTTCAGCCGATAAAAAACCGAAACTGGCGTCGGTTACAGATGGATCGAACACAGCTAGCCGGTCGATGACTATCTCAACGAGTTTTGCTGTCGTTTTAACTGAAGAGTATGAATGGCAAAGCTATCTTTCCAACCTCTTTTCAGTTGGATGATTTTCTGAATGTAAGATGAAGGCCATCAGTCATCGTTTTTGGTCTTGGTTACTGCGGATTTCGTCTTGTTTGCCGATATTATTAAGAAATATATTGAGATATATATTTTTTAAAAGAAATCTATTATCCTAAAAATCGCAGTTGGCCACTTGATTGAGGAAGATCAGCCTGTGACACATAGAGATGGAGATATTTTCAAAATTTTTTCGCTAACCCGAATAATGAGGTCGCTAGGGGATGTATCGTTTATTACTTCCGGTACGAATGCAGCGTTATTCCGCGTTGTAGGAGAGGTCTAGTGGCATCAATGTGCCTTACCCCATGTTCGGATTACTATACGCGGCATCCTGCCCAACGCAGTTTTTAAAATTATGAATCAAAAATCGTCGGGTAATTATAAAAGAGCGATACTTATACTCGCTATAGCATTGGCTATTATTTTTGCTCTTTTGTTTTATAAAGAGGATCGGTTAAAAGAATTTTTACAACTAGTCAAACCTGATCATATTTCAGTACTTTATTTAAAGCTTCTATTAAATATTAATCCTGGTAACGCTAATTTGCGCCTTGAGCTCGCGCGCCACTATATTAATTTGGGGGAAGATAATAAGGCTCGTTTTGAGCTAGAACCCTTACTAGAGGAAGGTGGTTTTGTTGCTTTAAATGCCAGGCTACTGATACTGGAAATTGATTTCAAGAATTATTTCTCAATAGCGGAAGATGACTCAAGCCGTGAAGCAGAGCTGGCTAGACTGCAGAGTAATATCATTGAGATTAGTAAAAATCCAATTCCAGAAACTTTAATTTCTAAAATTATTAAGCTTAGCCTAGAGCTTAATCAACCAGCCGTTGCTGCAAATCTGTATTCTCAATGGTCTGCTATCATTCTTAGCCCTACTGAACGGCTTGAGAAGTTACAAGAAGCAGCGCGATGGTATATCGCAGCTGGGTTGCAGCATAGAGCAGCAGAAATTTATCACAAGTGCTATGAATTCTCCGAGAATTTAGCTCAGGCTAAGCAATTTGCGCTTATGGTCCTTCAAGTACTACGAGGAGTTGGTGACAGTAAACTCGCTGTAGAATATTTTCGCAATTATCAGCAGCGATTTCCGAAAGACCCAGAGCTTCTCGATGAAGTGATCGCTATTTATTTGGCTGACAATAATCCAAAACACGCTTATGAAATGGGTATCTTGCGCTTGACATTAGATCCCGATAACCCTGAACAAATTAAAAAGCAAATTGAACGCGCTCTTGCAGTGGGGGAAATTCCGCCGGCTTTAGTCTTGGTTCAACGGTTAATTGAGATTGCTCCAGATGATGATAATGCTCATGAAAGTTTAGCGCATATTGCAGAATGGGCTGCTAAGCCAGAGCTAGCATTGAAAGAGTGGCTTTGGTTAGCCAGAAATAGAAAAGATGAAGCGGCTATTATGAATACAATCAGGCTTTCAAAAGCACTATATTTTGTCAATATCACCATAGAAATGTTGGAGCAACTAGCAAACACACGGGAACTAGCCGATGACGAAATGGGCAGCTTATTGTTTGCCTATAATGAGGCAGGCAATTTATCCGATCATATTAATTTTTTGAAATCCTATTTAAAGCGTTATCCGAATAATTCACAGGCATGGGAAGCATTGGCTAAAACGCAGGAAAATGCCGGACAATTAGCAGAGGCCATGGCAACATGGCAACATATTGG
The DNA here is from genome assembly GCF_900107335.1 of Nitrosomonas sp. Nm58. NCBI lineage: Bacteria > Pseudomonadati > Pseudomonadota > Betaproteobacteria > Nitrosomonadales > Nitrosomonadaceae > Nitrosomonas > Nitrosomonas sp. Nm58. The sequence continues at coordinate 3,796 of NZ_FNPQ01000027.1, forward strand.
AACATATTTCCATCGTCTGCCAGAAGCTGTGGCTCATCAAGCCAAATTAATGTGGAAAAATGGCCAATCTGAGAAGGCATTTTCTACATTGTTATCAAATCAAGATAGTGCGACAGTAAAAGATTCGTATTTCTGGGAGATTCTCGGTGAGCTTTCCTGGGAGCTAGAACGACCTGAGCACGCATTTTCCGCTTATAGCATTCTCTGGGAATCGGGAAATGCCAATGCACTCGCTGCAGAGCGATTAATTCAGATGATGCGAGACATGGGTAAGGCAGAAGAGGCTATTGCAATCGGTGAAGAAGCCTATGATCGTTTTAATCAACCCCGCTGGCTACTGCTTTCGATGGATGTTGCTAATCAGGCCGGGATGTCAGCTCAACTGAAGCGGCTGGTAAGAATAGCAATTAGTAATGAATCGAAATTTCAGGATTCAGAGATGTACTGGCTATTGCGAGCCCAATTAGATATTCATGAGAGCAAGCCTAGACGAGCTATAAAGCATTACCAACAGGCTTTAACAATTAATCCTGCATCAACTACGGCCAAAGAAGGGTTATTGTGGAGTCTCATTGGGCAGAATGACAAAAGATCGCTGCAATCTTATCTTAAAATTTGGCACACGCATGCGTCAGAAAATTCGTCGTTATGGGGCGTCTATGGTATGGCCTTAGCTAAGGTTGGTCAGTACAAAGAAGCTTTACCTTGGCTTGAGCGTAAATCACAAATCAGTCCTGATGACTATCTTTGGCAGCTTACCTATGCAGATGTCTTGAACCGAGCAGGGCATGCAGATACGGCCTGGCATCTGCGTAAATATGTTTTGTTTAGCATAAGATCGCGTTTTAATAAAATTGGAAGTGAACCAGAAAAAAGTATTAAGGATTTATTGCATCCGGAATATTTAGCATTAGTTCGAAACATGGAGGGCGCAAATGCTGAAGTTTCCATTTTGAAAAAATATCTTGCAAAAGGCTACGATGATCCAGCTGTCCAAGAACTGCTGGTTGCTGCATATTTGTCTCAGAAGAATTATTCCGCTGCTCGTTATTGGTTGCTGCAAGAACATATTGCCAGGCAAGAAACACCAACCTGGCAGCGCCTGACTTTAGCCTTAGCGGAAAATGATCTCGTTGTTGCTGAACATATACTTGAAAATGAAAACGATAAGCTTACGGACTTTAATAAAATGGAAGTGCTTAAGCGTCTTAACAAAAATAAAGAAGCCTTAGCACTAACCTATGATTTGCTTGATCCAGATAAAGAACAGACACCAGCGTCGCAAACATACCTTTTCCATGCCAGAGATGAATTAGCAGCGAAATCAAGCAAGCAAGTGATAGGCGGCTTTGATTATAAGAGTCTTGGAGATATCGATTTTATCGAAGGCCGGACGCGTTTTACTGCGCCCTATTTGCGTGGAGTACTTGGAATGGAATTGAAGTATACGCATATGAATTCTTCAGATCCCAACATTATTTTACCTGTAGATAGCGAAGTAGATATAGTGACAGACTTTACACATCCTCTGCGAGAAGGAATGTTTCAGCTGAATCTGGGTGGCAACCTTAGAGATGATAAATCTCTGGTTTATGGCGCAGCTAAAGTCAGCCGGGATATAACTGATAGAGTGAAAACGAGCTTACGTCTAGGAATGAATGAGATAAGCCAAGAAACAGGGCCGTTAAGGGCGGTAGGAAGAAAAGATATCGTTTTATTCAATGTGTCAACTCAATTAACACGGCAAACATTCATGAGTTTAGATATTGATGCTCATCGTTATTTGACGAGAGAAAGGAGTACTCTGGGTAAAGGCTATAAGCTGCAAGGAATACTGGCAAATTCTCTGCTTACAGGCATTCAGGATTGGCAGATCAGACTCCAGGGAACATGGGAAAGCAATGATCTTGCGGGGGCACTTCCTTCTGAACTGACTGGGTTATTTGCAGCACCGGTAGCAGATGTGGAGACACTGATCACGAAGAGTTTTGGTACCATAGGTGCAGGGACCTCTTTTCGTTATGGGGCATCTGATCAGAGTGTGTTGAGACGCCCGTTTATTCTTGCGGATGTTTGGACAGGATGGGTATGGCCTAATAATGTTTTGGGGTATACCGGGCGGATAGCTGTCGGAATTTCATTGTTGGGCCCAGACATACTTAGTGCGGGAGCATTTTATAGCAATATCCAGGGAGGCAAGACTAATCAAGCTTTCCAAGGGGTAGGTCTTCAATACGCGATTCGCTTCTAAGCCTCGGATAAGCTGGGAAAAATGAGGCACGGCCTTGTCATGCACAAAAAATAAACCTGAAAATCTATAAGGATTGCCCTGTAATTACAAGGCATAAGGTAAGCCGATTTACTAGGCTAGTATCACCAGTATTTACGCAGCAATCCTATCAAAATCTATTTGCTGCTTAATCGATGGGACGACAGCAGACATCCTTGGTCCTCACAATTCAATAGCATAGCCTTACAAAATTACCCTCTGTATCCATTAGGGTTAGCACTTTGCCAGCGCCATGAGTCTGCACAGGCATCTTCAATAGTTTTTTGCGCTCGCCAGCCTAATATAGAATGCGCCAAGCTTGGGTCAGCATAACATGCTGCAATATCACCGGGGCGGCGGCGGCCAGTAATTTTGTATGGCACTTTTACGCCACTTGCCTGTTCGAATGCGCTTATAAGCTCGAGCACGCTGGTACCTTTGCCTGTACCTACATTTATTGCACGATACTCATTGAGTGAGGCAGGTGTGCTTAGGGCTGCCACGTGTGCTTTTGCAAGGTCAGTTACATGGATATAGTCACGCACACCAGTTCCGTCGCGAGTGGGATAGTCACTGCCAAATACGGAGAGCTCTTTGAGTTTGCCGATCGCAACCTGGCTAACATATGGCATAAGGTTGTTTGGTATGTCACTTGGATCTTCGCCGATTGTCCCGGATTCATGAGCACCAATTGGGTTAAAGTAGCGTAGTGCGGTAATTTGCCAGTTATTATTGGTTATCGCAAGATCCATGAGCATTGTTTCAATAACAAGCTTTGTTTGGCCATATGGGTTGGTAACTTTTGCAGGGAGCGTGGCAGATTCTTTGATTGGTACGCTTGCTGGGTCGCCATATACGGTAGCGGATGAACTGAAAACCAATTGCTTTACGTTATGAGATTCCATAACCTCTAGTAAAGAGATTGTAGAAATGAGGTTGTTATTGTAATACTTAAGTGGCATTTTGACCGATTCGCCAACTGCCTTAAGGCCGGCAAAATGAATAACGCCGTCTATTTGATGCTTTGAGAAAACCTTCTCAAGTGCTTGCTTGTCTCGTATATCTTTTTCGTAAAACGTGAGCGCTTCACCAATAATTCTTTCTGCTCGAGTAACCGCTTCTTTGCAGCTGTTTGATAGATTATCGATGATGATGACATCGTGCCCATTGTTTATGAGCTCAATAACGGTGTGACTACCAATATAGCCAGCGCCCCCTGTTACGAGAATATTCATAATGTTATATGCCTCTAAACTATTTTCGGTTTAATCTCACTCACGTTCAAAGCAAATTATAGCGTTGGATCATCCGGAGGCATAGGATGTCGGTAAACGCCAAACTTCTCTTACCCGGAAGCGGGGTAGGCTTTTCAGGAATAGCTTTTAATGCTAAGCCTAGCCCTAAAAAAAGCCGCTGCCCTTCTGGACAGCAGCTTGGCCGTTGCTTCATTTGACTATCTGCAGGATTCTCTCCAGGCATCTAGAGACAATTTTTTCTTTAAAAAATCGAGGTTCATCGTATTTGCTTGCGGACAGAAACTCGAATTTGAGAGATTATATTCAATACCGAAAACAGCTTTTCCTGCATTAATAAATGGTTTGAGTGTATCGCATTCGCCATATTGAAAGCATTCTTCATTTACAGCAAAGTCAAAATAATCTACAAGATTCTTGATTTGATCAACATCATTTTTCAAACCTATAGCCAATCCAAGTTCATGTGCTGCTTCAGCAAGGGCTATGTTATAAGCTAGCTGATCGTTATAGCTGAGAGGGAAGCCTGTACTGTTACTGTAGCCGTCAACATTGTCAGGGTCGACAGCATTGCAGCCTTTTCCGGCAGCTAACTTCATGCGGGCTTGCATGATGGGAATCAGAATATCTAATTGTCGGATATCTAACCATTTCTCGCCTGCCCAGCCATCAAGATTTTGACCGAGAACTGATGCTGGAAATGCGCTAGTATCAGGACGCCAGTTTTCATAGCTGCCTGCACTAAAATAACAAATAACATGCTTACCTTTTGATTGTAATGCTGAGATAACCGTTGCACTGGTGTCAAACAGGTCGATATTATAAACATCGACATTTAAAGATGTATCAAGTGTACCAGTGTATTGAATTTGCCACTTTAATCCAGGAGTTGGTTGCCAACGCCCTCCATTACTTCCAACTATGGGCGATGGTGTAACAGTGGTGCCATCATTTGATCCTGATGTATCTGAGCTGTCTGGAGAGGGGTTTGATCCCGAGCTATTTGTTTCGAAAGCAAGATAGTCGAGTTGACTATTGTCTACGCTATCTGTTGTCCTGTAGCGTAAAGTGAGTTGATTTTTGCTGTTGATAAATTGGCCGGGGTCTTTTATTGTTGAAATGATATCGCTCCAAGCCCAGTCTGCAATATTGCTATTGTCTGCGATAGAAATCCAATTCCCGGAATTATTAAGTAATTGGAAATCCCATCGTTGAAAGGATTTTTCTGGGCCACGATAATTCGCGCGGAATATTAATTCCAGAATTGTATTATTTGGACTGGGTGGCAAGTTGAATTTGAAGATTCCTCGATATCCCCTGTCACCCGGCTGAAATTCTATAAAATTGTTCAAATTGTCGTCCGAGCCTTGTTGATCTTTAACGGCAAGAACACTCAAGGGCTGTGGTGTGGATGAGCCTATTTTATTTGATAAGCTAGATGGAAAGATGAACTCAGCAAAACTGACATTTGCTACGAGTAGCATCATGGCTAAAAGCAGTTGAATTAAGCTTTTTACTTTTCTAGATAGGTGCATTTTATAAACTAAAAGTCTTTTCATTGAATTAATAATGGAATGGGTAAAACAAATATTAATGACCTTGGTCATTTTGGGTTCAGTCATTGATTGTTTCCTTCTATACTGGATTTATAAAATTTAACCAAATCAATAATTGCGTGAGGTCAGAAAGTTTCAGAATTCGAAAATCAAGAGCAACTGATTCGTAAATAGTGACAAATTGAACTATTTATCCGGTAGCCGGAAAAATGGTCATCTGATCGTGGCAAGCAAGTTATTAGCATTTTCATTGTTAAGTACAATAACAAACGGTAAATCGTCGCTAATAAAAGTAGTAAGCCCGATGCTCTCGTACAATCTCTGAAGCATTTTTATGCGAATTTATGAAAATGTATGGTTCAATTTTTTTATCCTCCTTTATGTTTAAGATTACTGCACTGTCTTTGTAAGATGAGTGGTGAATAGAGAAGCTATTAAATTTTTAATCAGCGTTTAGCCCATACTCTTTAAATTCTAATAAGAAGTAAGCAATATTTACGCCAAGGAATATATTGGTTAAAAATAAATGACTTATGCGGCTATAAGTAAATAAAGATAATCCAAACGTTTCTATTCAGAGACAGAAAAATAGTAAATCTAATTAACAATATGTTTTATTGATGTTTATTGTGTATGCCTAAAAAGACAATGCATGGAGACTGAATGAATAGTTCATCCGAGTTCTGAAGAGCAATGTTGAAAAGAATGCTACGCTTGGCGTTTTGAAAATAGCGCTGAAGGATGGTTGGCTTGCGTAAAAATCGCTGATCCCTCAAAGAGGTCATAAGCTAGTGCTGCCTTTAGGCGGTAACCTATGTCAGATTTGAGTTGATCATAATGCTCACCCGCCTTCTCCTGATGTCAGATATATTCTTAAATCATCCTTTCATCTAATCCCGCCATCGATACCCAATAGTCGTATCCCCCCAAAGCGATCACCTGTAGAACTTACTGATTTCCCCATAATTTTCCACAGAATCGATAGCATACCTTTCCGCTATTCGATTCTCTCGGCGCTCGATCAAACTAAAAGAATCGAGGCGATCGCTTCATGGAATCAAACCTTTAATAGTCCCCAGGAATAGCCGGGAATGACCTTGTTTATTGAGTAGTTAAAACGTTATCTGACTGGATCAATAACGCGACAGCCAGATCCCATGGCTGTTTTGTTCCTGATGCTGAGGAATAAAAAATGTATGCATTTGCATTATTGCCTGCCTGTCTGTTATTCCCTAGCATCATCATGCAATAAAAATAAATTGATATGATCGGTTGCTTCTATGATTTTTTTGTGCACTATTTGGTGAGCGAGGAGATATTTATGAAAAAGGTCTGGAGTATGAGGGGTGGTTTGCTCGCCTCATTAACAATGTGGCTCGCCTTGATTGTGGCGCCATCCGCATTTGCTGATAATGCCGTTAAACTGAGAGTATTGGTACTGGCGATAGGAGATGAAACGCAAGATCTCATGCTCGCCTATATCAAGCCTGTCCTGGATGAAATGGGCGTGCCCTATGACGTATTAAATACCGAAACAGCCGATTTAACGGCTGAAATGCTCGCCGCTTCAAATGGAGTGGCCTGCAGCGCCCAGGAAGCCGGTTGTGTGGGCAGCTATAACGGCGTTATCCTGACAGACTCTGACCTGGTGTCGAATTTCACGCCGTCGGAATGGGATATACTGCACAATTACCAAAAAGATTTTCACGTCCGCGAAGCGGTACTGTCGGGATGGCCGGGCACCTATTGGGACCCCAATCCTCCCTATGGGGTTTACCTGGATTACGGTCTGGCCTACACGTCCAGCGGAACCAGCTACACTGGCCAGTGGTCAGTACCTGCTGCCTATCAGAAAGAAGTTTTTGAGTACGTTAACCAGGCTAATCCGCTTCCCATTACCGACTTTGCCTTTGCAGCCAATCCCCGGAATGACACGCTGGGCCCACGGGATGGTTCTTTACCTAATGTGGTGCCGCTTCTGAAAACCCAGAATGGTGAAGCATTGGTATCAATCGTACGCTACATGATGCCGTCCCAGACAACACCGGTACGCGAGACCATCATCTCGACGATCACCAATGCTTCATTTCTTGTTCATTCAAAGGTGCTGGCTTACGAGTTCATCAACTGGGCGACTCAGGGGGTATTCGTTGGGGCGCGCTACATTCATATGGCCACCCATTTGGACGATTTGTTCCTGGATAACAGTATATGGGATCCCGCCCTTAAGGCGGACAATCCCGATCCTTCGCAGAACTTTCGGTTGACCAGCAATGATATTAGCAATGCGGTAAGCAAACAGGCTGCTTTTCGTACGGCTTATGCGACGACAGCCGGTGCGTTCAAACTGGATTTTGCATTCAACGGTTCCGGAGCGGTGGTCGATCCGGCAGCAACGACACTGGTAGCAAACCTGACAGAAGATTTGGTGGCAGCGGTGATCGCCAACAAAGCTAACTTCCGTTTCATTAACCATACCTTTACCCATGCAGATATGGATAAAGCGCCGGTTCCGGCGAATGCTCCTTGTGATTACGACACCTTCACTACCGTGGCGGCTATTCAGGCAGAAATTACCAAAAACCGGACCGTGTGGGGGCTGCTGGGGCTTCCTGAGCAAAGTGCTAATAACCGAGTCATGGTTAGTGGCAATCACTCTGGTTTGAAAGATCGCAAATGCACCGATCACCCTGAGTTGCATCCAGAGATGGCCAATGTTCAGGATGACGACGTGGCGTTTGATCAGGGTGGCGCTAATCCGTTATTCCTGGAAGCTGCTGCCAATGCGGGTGTAGACTTTCTTGCCTCTGACTCTTCGCAGCGGGCGCAGAACATTGAGCAGTACATCACGCAATACAATGATGGCAGCAGTCAGAATCGCCTGATGCTGCCGCGCTGGCCGGCCAACGTCTTCTATAATGTAATCAACCCGACCCAGCTGGTCGATGAATACAACTATATCTTCCACGATCGATTTGTAAATGCTGGGCAGGATCCTTGTTCAATACCCGGGGCTATTTGTGAAACTCGTGATTACGCCGCAATTCTCGCGGCTGAAGCCGACAGCGCGTTGCGGCATATGCTGAGCTTTAATAAATGGCCTCATTTTTTCCATCAATCGAACCTGGCCAAATATGATGAAAATGGGAATACTCTCCAATTTGATTGGTTAAATGCTGTTTTCGCAACATACCAGCAACTGTTTAAACTGCCCGTCAAGAATTATCCCTATTACTTGATTGGCGACAAGACAAAGGAGAGGCTCACTGCTAACACTGCGACTACTCAAGCAATATGGGATCGTACGACCAATAAGGTTACCTTGTCGGCAAACAAAGCTGTACCGAATCTAGCAGTCACGGGTGTTGCCGGCGGAGATCTCTATGGAGGCCAGTTAATCCGCGAGATTAACGTCAACGCGACCCCAAAAGTATTTACGGTCAATCGGACATTGAATCAGTAAATATCTCCGCTACGTAGAAGTTTTACCGTGAAGCGTTACTAATTAAGAGGATATTCAAATGAAATACTCCATTCATTCACTAAGGACCGCCCTTGCTTTGCTGATTGTCGCCATGATTGTAACCATTGGCGCAGGGCTTCCCATATCGGCACATGCAGCCCCTGATACTGATAAAGCTAAAGCTGAGGAGAAGAAAGTTAAGATACGGAAGGAGGATGAACGTAATTTAAAAGGAAAGGACCCGTTCTATGTCCAGCAGGCGAAAGCACTGGCAGAGCAGTATAGAGAGACGGCAGCGATGGTTGCGCAACAGGGCGGCAACCCCCAAGGGCTTCTTAAAGCAGCTGCGTATTTCCAGAGTCAGACTGATAATCTCTTTTCAGCTCGATGAGGCAGTTAAGCCCCCGGTAAAGCGGGGGCTTTTTCTGTGCTAGTCTTCCAGGGGGTAATAAACAAGCGCGGCCTTTAGGCAGCAGCCTATGTCAGACTTGGGCTGATCATAATGCTCTCCCGCCTTCTCCTGATGTCGAATATATTCTTAATCATCCTTCCATCTGATCCCGCCACCGATACCCAATCGTCGTATCCCCCCAAGCGATCGCCTGTAAAACTTATTGATTTCCCCATAAATTTCCGCAGAATCGATAGTGTACCTTTCCGTTATTCAATTCTCTCGGCGCTTGATTACAAGCTAAAAGAATTGAGGCGGCCGCTTCGCGGGATCAAACCTTTAATAGTCCTCAGGGATAACCGGGAATGACCTTGTTTATTGAGTAGTTAAAACGTTATCTGGCCGGATCAATAACGCGGCAGCCAGATCCCATGGCTGTTTTGTTCCTGATACTGAGGAATAGAAAATGAATGCATTTGCATTATTGCTTGCCGGTCTGTTATTCCCTAGCATCGTCATGCAATAAAAGTGGGTGGGTTTGATCTGTTGCTTCTATTCTGCTTCAGGTATCGGGCTGCTGCTGATCATCGAGGATGATCCAAAAATCACTGTTGATTTTTTTGTGCACTATTTTGGTGAGCGAGGAGGTATTTATGAAAAAGGTTTGGAGTATGAGAGGTGGTTTGCTCGCCTCATTAACAATGTGGCTCGCCTTGAGCGTGGCGCCATCCGCATTTGCTGATAATGCCGTTAAACTGAGAGTATTGGTACTGGCGACAGGAGATGAAACGCAAGATCTCATGCTCGCCTATATCAAGCCTGTCCTGGATGAAATGGGCGTGCCTTATGACGTATTAAATACCGAAACAGCCGATTTAACGGCTGAAATGCTCGCCGCTTCAAATGGAGTGGCCTGCAGCGCCCAGGAAGCCGGTTGTGTGGGCAGCTATAACGGTTTTATCCTGACAGACTCTGACCTGGTGTCGAATTTCACGCCGTCGGAATGGGATATACTGCACAATTACCAAAAAGATTTTCACGTCCGCGAAGCGGTGCTGTCGGGATGGCCGGGCACCTATTGGGACCCCAATCCTCCCTATGGGGTCTACCTGGATTACGGTCTGGCCTACACGTCCAGCGGGACCAGCTACACTGGCCAGTGGTCAGTACCTGCTGCCTATCAGAAAGAAGTTTTTGAGTACGTTAACCAGGCTAATCCGCTTCCCATTACCGACTTTGCCTTTGCAGCCAATCCCCGGAATGACACGCTGGGCCCACGGGATGGTTCTTTACCTAATGTGGTGCCGCTTCTGAAAACCCAGAATGGTGAAGCATTGGTATCAATCGTACGCTACATGATGCCGTCCCAGACAACACCGGTACGCGAGACCATCATCTCGACGATCACCAATGCTTCATTTCTTGTTCATTCAAAGGTGCTGGCTTACGAGTTCATCAACTGGGCGACTCAGGGGGTATTCGTTGGGGCGCGCTACATTCATATGGCCACCCATTTGGACGATTTGTTCCTGGATAACAGTATATGGGATCCCGCCCTTAAGGCGGACAATCCCGATCCTTCGCAGAACTTTCGGTTGACCAGCAATGATATTAGCAATGCGGTAAGCAAACAGGCTGCTTTTCGTACGGCTTATCCGACAGCCGGTGCGTTCAAACTGGATTTTGCATTCAACGGTTCCGGAGCGGTGGTCGATCCGGCAGCAACGACACTGGTAGCAAACCTGACAGAAGATTTGGTGGCAGCGGTGATCGCCAACAAAGCTAACTTCCGCTTCATTAACCATACCTTTACCCATGCAGATATGGATAAAGCGCCGGTTCCGGCGAATGCTCCTTGTGATTACGACACCTTCACTACCGTGGCGGCTATTCAGGCAGAAATTACCAAAAACCAGACCGTGTGGGGGCTGCTGGGTCTTCCTGAGCAAAGCGATAACAGTCGGGTCCTTGTGACTGGCAATCACTCTGGCCTGAAAGATCGCAAATGCACCGATTACCCTGAGCTGCATCCAGCGATGGCCAACGTTCAGGATGACGACGTGGCGTTTGATCAGGGTGGCGCTAATCCGCTATTCCTGGAAGCCGCTGCCAATGCGGATGTGAACTATCTTGCCTCCGACTCCTCGCAGCGGGCGCAGAGCATTGAGCAGTACATCACTCAATACAATGATGGCAGCAGTCAGGATCGCTTGATGCTGCCGCGCTGGCCGGCCAACGTCTTCTATAATGTAACCAACCCGACCCAGCTGACTGATGAGTACAACTATATGTTTCACGATCGATTTGTAAATAACAACCAGGATCCCTGTTCAATACCTGGTGCGATCTGCACCACTCGGACTTATACGGAAATTCTTATGGCTGAAGCCGACAGCGCGTTGCGGCATATGCTGAGCTTTAATAAATGGCCTCATTTTTTCCATCAATCGAACCTGGCTAAATATGATGAAAATGGGAATACCCTCCAATTTGATTGGTTAAACGCTGTTTTCGCAACATACCAGCAACTGTTTAAACTACCGGTCAAGAATTATCCCTATTACTTGATTGGCGACAAGACAGAGGAAAGGCTCATCGCTAAAACCGCGGCTATTCAAGCGACGTGGGATCGTACGGCCAATACCATCACCTTGTCGGCAGACAAAGCCGTGATTCTCTCAATCACAGGCGTTTCTGACGGAGAGCTCTATGGAGGCCAGAACATCCGGGAAATTGGCGTCAACCCGACACCAATAGTGTACCCGGCTTACCGGGCGCTGGATCAGTGAGCATCCGCTACGCCGAAAATTTTATCGTGAAGCGTTACTAATTAAGAGGATATTCAAATGAAATACTCCATTCACTCGCTAAGGACCGCTCTTGCTTCGCTGATTGTCGCCATGATTGTAACCATTGGCACAGGGCTCCCCATATCAGCACATGCAGCCACAGACGCAGATAAAGCTAAAGCTAAAGCTGAGTCTGAGGAGAAGAAAGTTAAGATACGGAAGGAAGATGAACGTAATTTAAAAGGAAAGGACTCGTTCTATGTCCAGCAGGCGAAAGCACTGGCAGAGCAGTATAGAGAGACGGCGGCGATGGTTGCGCAACAGGGCGGCAACCCCCAAGGGCTTCTTAAAGCAGCTGCTTATTTCCAGAGTCAGGCTGATAATCTCTTTTCAGCTCGATGAGCAGAGCTCAGTCTCCCCGCTTTACCGGGGGGCTTCAAAGGGTTTATGGTTAAGCAGGTAGTAGTGCTAAAAGATTGATCCAATCAAAGTGAATTTGCAGAGAAGGCATATAAGAGGAACATTTAGTCGCGACTAATCTAAATATAGTTATCTTGACTGCCAGAATGGGTAAAAGAATGCAATCATTGCAGCCTAAAGTATTGCATGTACAGGCCGATGACAAGCTAAATTGTCCTAGTAAAGTCGGGGTACTTAAAAGATTTATAATTAAGCAGACGGCAGCGCTAAAAAAGTTGATTCAATCAAAGTGAATTTGCAGTGGATGTATATAAGAGGAACATTCAGTCGTGACTAATCTAAATATAGTTATCTTGGCCGCCGGAGTGGGCAAAAGAATGCAATCATCGCAGCCTAAAGTGTTACATGTATTGGCTGGGAAACCTTTATTAGGGCATGTACTTGATGCTGCCAGAGCACTTTCACCTAAAAAAATCTGCGTAGTTTATGGGCATGGTGGGGAGATGGTGCCGAGAGCGATCAATGACAGCGAAATTATTTGGGTGAAGCAGGAAGTTCAGCTAGGTACCGGTCATGCTTTATTGCAGACCTTACCATACTTGGATACTGAGGGGGTGACACTGGTATTGTTGGGTGACGTGCCTCTAATAAAAGTGGATACCCTGGGCAGGTTGATCGCAAAAGCTACAGGAAACAATTTTGCCTTGTTGACGGCTGAACTGGACGCACCACTTGGCTATGGGAGAATCATCAGAAATGAAGCAACAAGCACGATTCAAGCCATAGTGGAGGAAAAGGATGCCAGTAAGTCACAGCTTGAAATCCAGGAAATCAATACAGGCATTATGGTATTGCCTAATTCATATTTACATGAGTTTTTACCCAAGCTGCAAAACAAAAATTCTCAAAGTGAATACTATCTTACCGATATTATTGAGATGGCTGTTGAGGCAGGTCTCAGGGTTGATGCTTCCCATCCTGTTCATGGCTGGGAGATATTGGGCGTTAACAGTAAAGCGAATTTAGCTAAACTTGAACGTATTAATCAGCGTGAATATGCGAACGAGCTTTTGGAACAGGGGGTTATGATCACGGATCCTTCCCGTATCGATGTGCGGGGGCAGCTTGTTTGTGGCCGCAACGTTGAAATAGATATCAATTGTATTTTTGAGGGGACTGTGCACCTCAGTGACGACGTCAAAATTGGTGCACATTGCATTTTACGGAATGTCGTTGTTTCTTCAGGAACGACGATTTTTCCATTTAGCTTGATAGAAAATGCAGAGATAGGAAAAAGTTGCCATGTAGGGCCCTACTCGCGCATCCGTCCAGGGACTAGACTTTATGATGAAGCTCATATTGGTAATTTTGTCGAGGTAAAAAACAGCAATATTGGTATGGGTAGCAAAGCAAATCACCTAAGTTACATAGGTGATGCCGTAATTGGTACAAAGGTTAATATTGGTGCGGGTACCATAACTTGTAATTATGATGGTGCTTTTAAGCATCAGACTATTATTGAAGATGATGTGTTTGTTGGTTCAGATACGCAACTGGTAGCTCCGATAAGGGTAGCGAGAGGTTCTACTATTGGCGCCGGTTCTACAATTACCCGAGATACGCCTGAAGATCAACTAACGTTATCCCGCTCAAAACAAGTGAGTGTTACTGGCTGGAAACGGCCCAAAAAAAACAAAACATAGTCCATGTTTATATTAAACAAATATAGCGCGAAGGAGATTTTATGTGTGGAATAGTGGGAGCCATTGCTAAATACGACGTAGTGCCGGTTTTGTTAGAAGGTTTATCAAAACTTGAATATCGGGGTTACGATTCAGCAGGGATCGTTGTTGCAAACGGAAGTTTGCACAGATTGCGTACTACCGAGCGTGTGACTGAATTGGGTAAGCTTGCTCATAGCCAGAAAGCACAGGGATATACGGGTATTGCTCATACGCGCTGGGCGACTCATGGCGCTCCTAGCGAGCGTAATGCCCATCCACATTTGTCAGGAGATGAAAAGAAAATAGCTGTCGTTCACAACGGTATTATTGAGAATCATGAGGCAATACGCCAACGTCTTCAATCAGAGGGATTCGAGTTTCTTTCGGATACGGATACTGAAGTGATAGCTCACCTTATCTCATTCAATCTTAGAACGACCCATGATCTGCTGGAAGCAGTTTGCCTGTCCGTTGCAGGGTTGCAGGGAGCTTATGCTATTGCTGTGGTTGAAGAATCGCGACCTGATCATATTGTAGTTGCACGGAATGGTGCACCCTTGTTATTGGGGGTGGGAACAGAGGGTAACTATGTTGCATCAGATGCCTCAGCATTAGTACAGGTAACGCGGAACATGGTTTATTTAGAAGAAGGGGATGTAGCGGAATTACATCATGACGGTTATCGCATATTGAGTTGTATTAATGGTACCAAGGGTAAAGAAGTGATCCGGGCTGTTCAAGAGAGTAATTTGACTCGCGATGCGGTGGAGTTGGGTCCTTATGTGCACTTCATGCAAAAGGAAATATTTGAGCAACCTGTAGCAGTCGCTAACACATTGGAAATGGTATTAAATGCACATTCCATTTCTCCACAATTATTCGGTAGTGAGGCCGAGGAAGTTTTTAGACATACTAATGGCATTTTGATATTGGCCTGCGGTACAAGTTATCATGCTGGCCTCGTTGCCAAATACTGGTTGGAAACCATAGCAGGATTACCTTGTAGTGTAGAGATCGCGAGTGAATACCGCTATCGTGATCCAATCGCAGATACTAACACACTCGTCGTGGGAATCTCCCAATCAGGTGAGACTGCAGATACACTAGCTGCAATCAATTATGCTAAGTCATTAGGGCATCGGCATAGTCTGGCTATTTGTAATGTCCCTGAGAGCGCATTGATACGGCAGACAGATTTGCGTTTTCTTACACGCGCGGGACCTGAAATTGGCGTAGCTTCCACCAAAGCATTTACAACTCAATTGGCTGCATTGATGCTATTGACCGTAACATTAGCCAAGCTTCGTAATAAATTCTCTAACGAGTTTGAGCAGAAAATTATGATAGCATTGCGGCGTTTACCTACCGCTATCCAACTTGCACTGCAAATTGAGCCGCAGGTAATGGAATGGGCTAGTAATTTCTTTCAAAAACGTCATGCATTATTCCTTGGGCGTGGAGTACATTATCCTATTGCCTTGGAAGGCGCACTCAAGCTCAAAGAAATCTCCTATATTCATGCAGAAGCTTATGCTGCTGGCGAGCTTAAACATGGTCCGCTCGCCTTGGTTGATAAGGATATGCCTGTCATTGCCATCGCACCTAATGATGCGCTATTGGAGAAGCTTAAATCCAATTTACAGGAAGTTCGAGCAAGGGGGGGGGAGCTATACGTTTTTGCTGATGCTGATTCCCAAATCCAGGAGAGTGAGGGCGTGCATATTATCCGACTAGCAGAGCATGCTGGGATGTTAAGCCCTATTCTGCATACCATTCCATTACAATTACTAGCTTATCATGTTGCCCTCCAGAAAGGGACTGATGTAGATAAACCAAGAAATTTAGCAAAAGCAGTAACAGTCGAATAATTGTTGGAGAGATTTTCTTTAACGATCCTTGCATTTTGGACTACGCTTACACATTAGAAACGATAGATCAGACCCACAAATGGATTGAATTTCCTGTATTTTGTGGGTCTGATGACGCATGGAAAAAGGCGATTTAAGAAAACTCAGCCCGGTGGAGCAATTCGAGCTGTGGCGATAGGCTATTTGGGTGCTTACGCGTGGTCGAGCCATACCTCAAACCTTTTCTTTCTGCGTTGTCCGTATTTTTCACACTTTTTCACATTCCGCGCATCAATCCGGAAAAATAGCGTTTTCACGTTGCACCCATGACTGGCGCGAACCGCACAATTTGCTTTTTAATGGCTGGTAGAGCCAGGCTTAATCCTTTTTCCGATGGTTCGGTGTTCCACAGGCGGAAATACGCAGAGACCGTACGCCATTTTGGAGAAAGTCACTCGGTAACATTCACCATTGGTAGCTACGCTTCGGAACCTCCAGTCAGACACACAATACCTATCCAGATCCGTTCGCCACGGACATGGCTTCTTCTTGGTGTGCCCCAGTTATTCCTGACTAATTTCAAACTGCTTTCGATTGATGTGCTTGAGATGTATTTCCTCATTCTGCAAATTTAATAGCAACAGGAGTTTTCAGTAAAAAGATTCTAAACAGCTTCTTATGAAATTACTCTCAATTTATTTATAAACCTGTAAATCAGGCTGTATGATACGAAATTCAGATGTCTTTGGGATTTTACTCTTCGAAAAATTTTGAATGGAAACAAAGTTTGTTTAATAACGTCACTACTTTATTCATAGGGTATGGGATGATAGGATTGTGTTATTTTCAATAAGAAAGGAAACCAATGGCAGGTCACAGCAAGTGGGCTAATATTAAACATAAGAAAGCTGCACAGGATGCCAAGCGTGGCAAGATTTTCACGCGATTGATCAAGGAAATAACCATTGCAGCTCGATTAGGGGGGGCTGACCCAGGGAGTAATCCTCGATTGCGGCTCGCTATTGATAAGGCATATGAACATAATATGCCTAAAGACAATGTAGAGCGCGCGATAAAGCGTGGATGTGGTGATCTGGAGGGGGTGAGCTATGAAGAAATCCGTTACGAAGGTTATGGGGTGGCAGGTGCTGCAATCATAGTAGATTGTATGACAGATAATCGGACGCGAACCGTCGCAGATGTGCGTCATGCATTCACCAAATATGGGGGTAACTTGGGTACGGACGGCTCGGTCGCATTTCTATTCAAGCATTGTGGTCAATTACTTTTTGCACCTGGCACGGATGAAGAGCGAGTAATAGAAGTGGCCCTGGAAGCAGGGGCTGAAGACGTTATTAGTAATGAAGATAAAAGCATAGAAGTCATTACAGCACCTTATGAATTTATTACGGTTAAAACTGGATTAGAAAAAGCGGGCTTTAAAGCTGAGCTTGCTGAAGTCACTATGAAACCGATAAACGAGATTTTATTGACGGGAGATGATGCAGTCAGAATGCAAAAACTATTAGATGCATTAGAAAATATTGATGATGTGCAGGAGGTTCACACTAATGCAGTTATTGATGGCTAGTTTACCGGGAAGGTGAGGAAATTCGTATCCTTGGTATAGATCCCGGTTTGCATATTACTGGATTTGGGATAATCGATAAAATGGGCAGCAAATTGGCTTATGTAAGCAGTGGTTGTATCAAAACATCATCAGACAGTAAGCTGCCACCCCGTTTAAAACTGATTCTTGATGGCCTTAATAACATTATTCTGCAACATGACCCCCATTATGTTGCAATAGAACAAGTCTTTGTTAACATTAACCCAAAATCAACTTTATTACTTGGGCAGGCTCGCGGTGCAGCAATTTGTGCTGCTGTGCTTAATAGTCTCGAAGTATCTGAATATACTGCGTTGCAGATCAAACAGGCAGTGGTTGGCAATGGTCATGCCAAAAAAGAGCAAGTACAGGAAATGGTTGTAAGGCTTTTAAGACTTGAGGGAAAGCCTGGGGTCGATGCCTCTGATGCGCTTGCTTGCGCGATTTGTCATGCTCATGGCGGGTCAGGATCTGCCGCAGCTATGTATTATTACCTAAAGCGTGGAAGGGTGGTGTGATAGGGAAGATAACAGGCGTTTTGCTTGAGAAACGTCCTCCTCTCGTGCTGATAGATGTGCAAGGAATTGGCTATGAAATAGATGTGCCGATGAGTACTTTCTATCATCTACCTGCTACTGGAGAAGCCGTAACACTTTATACTCAATTCATCGTTAGGGACGATGCCCACTTATTGTATGGATTTGGTACTGAGGCTGAACGATTTGTTTTTCGTCAGCTAATGAAAATTTCTGGGATTGGTGCAAGAACTGCCTTGGCTCTCTTATCCGGATTAAGTGTATCAGATATCCATCATGCAGTAGCAACCCAGGATGCTGTACGTCTTATCAAAATCCCGGGAATAGGGAAAAAAACTGCTGAGCGATTACTTTTAGAGTTGCGGGATAAACTTGATTTTGATAAAAGCCATTTTGATGTAGTGACTGCCTCTGCTAGAAGTGATAATGACATATTCAATGCATTGCACTCGCTGGGCTATAATGACCGGGAAGTAGATTGGGCAGTCAAACAATTGCCCCAAAATATCACTGTTTCAGATGGCATCAAACAAGCATTAAAGCTTCTTTCAAAAGAAAAATAACGCATTCCCCGAATAGCTGAATGATAGAGACAGATCGAATCATTGCCGCAACATCGTTTTCTTCTCAAGAAGAGGTATCGGAACGCGCGTTACGTCCCAAGCAACTTGAAGAATATGTCGGACAGGAAAAGATTCGGGGGCAACTACAAATATTTATCGAAGCAGCACGACGACGAAAGGAATCTTTAGATCACGTATTGTTATTCGGTCCCCCCGGTTTAGGCAAAACGACATTGGCGCATATTATTGCCAGGGAAATGGGCGTTAACTTGCGTCAAACTTCAGGTCCCGTTTTGGAGAGGGCGGGTGATTTGGCTGCGTTGTTAACTAATCTTGAGCCTAATGACGTTTTGTTTATCGATGAAATTCACCGGCTTTCACCTGTAGTGGAGGAGATTCTTTATCCTGCACTGGAAGACTATCAGCTCGATATCATGATTGGGGAAGGGCCCGCTGCTCGCTCAGTCAAGATTGATTTGCCGCCCTTTACTTTGGTGGGGGCCACTACGCGCGCGGGCATGTTGACAAATCCGCTGAGAGATCGTTTTGGCATTGTGTCACGATTGGAGTTTTATACTGCTGATGAATTAAGTAAAATCGTGATGCGTTCGGCGGGATTGCTGAATGTCAGAGCTTCTTTAGAGGGGGCAAAGGAGATTGCGTGCCGATCGCGAGGCACGCCTCGTATTGCGAACCGGTTGTTGCGAAGGGTCCGAGATTTTGCAGAAATCAAGGCCGAAGGATGTGTTACGCAACCTGTGGCAGATGCAGCTTTAAAAATGCTGGATGTGGATGCGATCGGGCTTGACGTGTTAGATAGAAAGTTATTATTGGCCGTACTTGAAAAATTTGAAGGTGGTCCTGTCGGTATAGATAATCTTGCTGCAGCCATCAACGAAGAGCGTGACACAATTGAAGATGTTTTGGAACCATACTTAATTCAGCAAGGATTCTTGAAGCGTACGCCGCGTGGCCGCATGGCTACAGCTATTACTTATCAGCATTTCAACATTATTCCATCGAAAAGTAATCTGGTGGATGATCTATGGGGAGAGTGTTAAAGTGTTGATAACTTTTGTAAATAATAAACATTAGATTAAATGAGCTCTCAGCATCAAACACAGTTTGCTTTATCTGGCGATATCTTCTCTTATTCAGTACGGGTTTATTATCAGGATACCGACACAGGAGGAGTCGTTTATCATGCCACCTATCTTAATTTTATGGAGCGCGCCCGCTACGAATGGCTACGAGAAATGGGATTTGCCGTTAATACATTGATTCAAGACCATAAAATAATTTTTATGGTGCGGTCACTTAATATTGAATATTTCAAGCCAGCGCTTCTCGATGACTTATTACATGTTACCGTTCAAGTAACAGAGATAGGCAGAAGCCGCATTACATTATTTCAGCAAGTATTACGAGATCAGGTCATGTTAGTCAGTGCAATTATTCATGTGGTATGTGTGGGCGTGGACAGTCTCAAGCCAGTGAGTGTACCGATGCCGCTTCGTCAAAAAATCGAGAAATAAATTATTATGAACACGACTGTTACCCAAGATTTATCGCTTTTTTACCTGGTTAGCAGCGCCAGCCTGCCTGTTCAACTGGTTATGCTACTTTTATTGATTGCGTCATTGTTATCATGGTGGTTTATTTTTCGTAAGATGTTTGCAATTAGACTGGCGATCAAACAAAGTGACGAGTTTGAAAATACTTTCTGGAGAGGAGTAGATTTAAACGCGCTGTACCAGCGGGCGGCTGGCGCACGTGACATGGCGGGGAGTATGGAGCGTATTTTTGAGGCAGGGTTCCGTGAATTTACCAAGCATCAAGCTGGTATGGATATTGGTGCGATGATGGATAGTACACGGGGCGCAATGCGTGCTGCTTATCAACGTGAAATGGATAGACTGGAGTCCCATCTGTCTTTTTTGGCGACTGTAGGGTCAGTGAGTCCCTATGTGGGTTTATTTGGCACAGTTTGGGGTATTATGAATGCATTTCGCGAATTGTCTAATTTAACACAAGCGACGATTGCGCATGTCGCGCCTGGCATTGCAGAAGCGTTAATTGCGACAGCGATGGGTTTGTTTGCAGCGATTCCGGCAGTTATTGCTTATAATCGTTATGCAAGTGATACCAGTCAGTTAGCAACACGGTATGAAAGTTTTATGGAGGAGCTATCCAATGTGTTGCAGCGACGGGCAGCAAAATTATAAGAGAACATGGCCATCGCATGATTAATCGTCGAGCTAAACGTCGTCTAATGAACGAAATCAATGTCGTACCGTATATTGATGTAATGCTGGTATTACTGGTTATTTTCATGATTACGGCACCCCTTATTCATCCCGGTCAAATTGAACTCCCTCAAATCGGTAAGTCATCAACAGCACCGGTTGAACCAATGGAAGTCATCGTTGCTGCAGATGGTAGCCTGACATTACGTGATCGTAGCAAAGCGGGTAGTGAGCAGAAAATGACTCGTACCGAGCTTGTAAAAGCAGTTAAAAATAAGCAGGCACAAAATGCTGAGCAGCCTGTGGTGATCGCTGCTGATAAAAATGTTCGTTATGAAGAAGTAATTAACATCATGGACATATTACAGCAAGAGCAAGTCAATAAAGTTGGGCTGCTTACAAAACCTAGATAAGCATGTAAGCAACGATGAATGTGACAGCTTGGCGAGATGTTTCACATGCGGAACCTGGGTTATTGCGGGCTGCCGTACTGGCTTTGCTCGTCCACCTTGTCTTTTTTGCATTCATGGTTTTTGGTTTAAGCTGGAAAAACGAACCCGCTGAAACGATGGTCGTCGATTTGTGGAGTGATCTGCCACAACCCGTCAAGCCTATTCCTGTTGCCAAACAAACGGCGCCTAAACCTGAGGTAGCCAGGGTAGAAGCCCCCCCGCCGCCCAAAAAAACCGCTACTGAGATCAAGGAGAAAACAGTAAAACCTCAGCCGGTAAAGGAAATGACAAAACAACCCGAGCCAGTTAAAGAGACGCCTTCTTCACCTGAGCCGATTAAAGTGGAATCACCGCCACCGCCTAAAAAACCAACTATTGAGATCAAGGAAAAAACGATAAAGCCTCAGCCAGTAAAGGAAGCCACAAAGCAACCCGAGCCAGTTAAAGAGACTCCCCCCAATCCTAAACTTGAACCAATCAAGGAGAAGGTAGCAAAACCAGAAGTGACTAAGGAAACAACGAAAAAGCCTGATCTGGAGAAAGAAAAGCTGCTCAAGGAGCAGCAACAGGCTGAGGAGATCAAGCAGCAGCAACAACGTGAGCGGGAAGCCATTGCGCAAAAAGCTGCTGCGGAAAAAACCAAGCAAATGGATGAAGTAGCCAAGTATAAGGCGATGATTCAAGCAAAAATCAGAAGCCGTATTGTTATGCCGCCCGATCTGCCGGGTAATCCGGTCGTTGACTTCAGGGTGACACTCTTGCCAGGTGGCGAGGTGTTGAATGTGATGTTACGCAGATCAAGTGGTTATTCTGCATTTGACGAAGCGGTGGAGAGAGCTATTTTCTTGTCTACACCACTACCTATACCGCCTGATCCAGCGTTATTCAGAGAGTTTCGTGATTTTAATCTTACGGTACATTATCGTGACTCGCTTTAATTTTTATAGAATGCAATTTTTTTGAGAGTTGCTGCTATGCGGAATTATTTACATCCCCTTTCTTTTTATGTGTTCTTTTTGTTTTTGTCGATCATGCATGCGCCGCTTCATGCTGCGCTTAATATCGAAATATTTGGGGGAGGTGCATCCAGAATCCCCATTGCTATTGTCCCGTTTTCTGCTGAATCAAGGCTTCCGCAGAGTATAACGGCGGTGGTGGCAGCTGATTTGGAACGGACAGGTAGTTTCAGGCTGACTGATTCATCGGGTCTCACGCCTCATGAACCGGAAGAGGTCGTTTACGCAGATTGGCAGAATCGGGGAGCAAGCGCGCTCGTGATAGGCAGTACGACGATTTTGCCTGATGGGCGGATCGATGTGCGCTTTCGCTTGATGGATGTTGCAAAGCGCACACAGTTGACTGGATTTGCAGGGACGGTCCCGGCCGATCAGTTGCGCGCGGTTGCACATCGTATTGCTGATATTATTTATGAAACATTGACTGGTAATATTGGGGTATTTAGCACCCATATTGCTTATGTCATGAAACAAGGCAATAAATATGCGTTGCAAGTAGCCGATTCTGATGGCTTTAATGCTCGGTCAGTCATCGAATATACTGAGCCTATTATTTCACCCGCTTGGTCCCCTGATGGTAGCAAACTTGCCTATGTCTCATTTGAGAACAAAAAGCCGGTTGTTTACGTACAAACACTGTCAACTCGTGAACGAAAAGCTATTGCTAATTTTAAGGGCAGTAACAGTGCGCCGGTTTGGTCCCCTGATGGCAGCAGGCTAGCCGTGGTATTGACTATGCAGGGGGGATCGCAAATTTTTTTGATTAATGCGGATGGGAGTGGATTGCAAAGACTTGCTCAAAGTTCGGGAATTGATACGGAGCCCAGCTTTTCTCCGGATGGGCAGTCGATTATTTTTACCTCTGATCGTGGGGGTAGTCCACAAATATATCGTATGGCGATAACAGGAGATAAAGCCGGTGTGACTGAGCGCCTTACATTTGAAGGAAGCTATAATGTAAGTCCACGGTATAGTCCCGATGGAAAAAGTTTTGCCTATATTCATCGTAATGGTGGCAAGTTTAATGTTGCAGTACAAGATTTTGCTAGACGGCAAATGCAATTACTTACCGATTCAAGGTTCGATGAATCTCCTAGCTTTGCGCCAAATGGCAAGATGATTTTATACGCTACTGAAATAAGCGGACGTGGTATATTATCCGCCGTTTCGAGCGATGGACAAACGAAGCAGCGTCTTTCATCACAAACTGGCGATATCAGAGAACCGGTATGGGGTCCTTTGCTGAAATCACAGCGTACGGGTAACTTCGTTAACTAATTTTATAAGGTAAGAAATGAAAAAAATTTTGAGTGTGTTGATAATCTGTTTATTGTCAGCGTGCGCAAGTCAATCTACACAACCTACAGGTGAAGTGGAGGACCGAACCATGGGGAGTGGTGGTATGGGTGCTCAAGATGGCATAGGATCGGGTGGGTTTGCCATGAATCCATTACGAGATCCTTCTAACATTCTGTCTCAGCGTAGTGTTTATTTCGACTTTGATAGTTATACAATAAAAAGCCAGTATAGAGAGTTAGTGTTGGCACATGCCAAGTACCTGCGAGACAACTCAAATGCAAAGGTATTGCTGCAAGGTAACACAGACGAGCGTGGAAGCCGTGAGTATAATCTTGCGCTTGGCCAGCGTCGTGCAGACAGTGTGAAGAATGCCATGTTGCTCTCGGGCGCGCGCGATCATCAGATTGAGGCTGTAAGCTTAGGTGAAGAAAAACCTCGTGCAACAAGTCGTGATGAGTCCTCATGGACTGAGAACCGCCGTGCCGATATTCTTTATCAAGGAGAATACTGATGTTTGTACGCGCTTCCATACTATTGTTTTTGTTTAGTTGTAATGTAAGTTTCGCCGGATTATTTGATGACGCGCAAGCGCGTGAGCAAATTGAACTATTAAATAAACAAATACAAGAGATGGAAGCGCGTATTGGTAGTATGGAGGAAACGCTTAAAAATCAGGCAATATTAGAGCTTTATAGTCAGATCGAAGCGTTTAAAATCGAGCTTGGAAAACTGCATGGGCAAATTGAAATACTGAGTGAAGAAAATAAGCTTCTGAAAAAACAGCAGAAGGATTTTTACATCGATCTGGATGGCCGACTAAGACAGGTAGAGCCAGCATCCCACGATACACCGATTAGCCTGGATTCTCCACCACATGCACCGCTTCCTGCTGCTACCACGGTGACAGCTGGGGCGAGTCCTGTAGCACAGCCTACAGACATGTCAGAACGTGATGCTTATAACACAAGTTATAATTTGTTCAAAGAAGGTGATTACTCGGGAGCTATCGCTCAGTTTGAAAATTTTCTCAAACGTTACCCTACTTCTAATTTGGCACCAGGGGCGACCTATTGGATAGGGAATGCATATTATGCGCTACGTGATTTCAGAGCAGCTATCAACACCCAGCAAAAAGTGGTCGAGCTTTATCCTAATAGCTCAAAAGCGCCTGATGCCATGCTTAATATTGCAAGCAGTCAATTAGAAATGGCTGAGGTTCCCGCAGCCAAAAAAATACTGCAAAATTTAATCACAAAATATCCCAATAGTGAGGCTGCCGAAAAAGCTAAACGTCGCCTCACTAGCTTAAAATAAAATTTAACAATGAAGAGGCAGTTGTTGAGGCCGTCTCTTAAGATGTAATGCATTTCCCCTTTTCGCTACAACAACATTCTACACACAAGCCCGAAACAGAAGTATTGCGTGTTAGTGAGGTATTTTATTCTTTGCAAGGAGAAACCAGTCGCATCGGTTTGCCGACAGTGTTTATCCGTTTGACTGGTTGCCCGCTACGGTGTGGATATTGTGATACTGAGTATGCATTCTCGGGAGGCAGAAACATGTCAATCGCTGAGGTGTTGGATGAAGCTTCAAGTTATGCATCTCGCTACATTACGGTTACTGGCGGTGAGCCTCTGGCACAGAAAGCTTGTCTGACACTGCTTACCGTCTTATGTGATGCAGGCTATTCAGTATCTATTGAAACAAGCGGAGCACTCGATGTATCCAAAGTGGATAAACGGGTTTCCAAGATCGTGGATATCAAGACACCTGGTTCAGGTGAGGTTACGAAGAATCTGTGGTCTAATCTTGAATATTTAACCTGTCATGATGAATTGAAATTTGTTTTATGTGATAAAGCAGATTATCAATGGGCGGTTGGCGTGTTTTATGAGCGGCGCCTCGATCAGATTTGTCCGGTATTGTTTTCACCGGTGTATGGTCAGCTTGACCCAGCTCTGCTTGCAGACTGGATATTAAAAGATCGCTTAGCGGTTAGATTGCAGCTTCAGCTTCATAAAATGCTCTGGGGAGAAGTCGCGGGGCGATAATGATCCAGCAAATACGATTCTGAGAATTGTTTTTTTCCTTAGAAGTCTTATAGATTTATGAGAAAAGCGGTCGTACTTTTATCGGGTGGATTAGATTCTACGACGACACTTGCTATTGCTCGTGCCAAGCAATTTGAATGCTATGCGTTGAGTATTGATTATGGTCAACGTCATCAATCTGAGTTAGCAGCAGCACTGAAGATTGGCCAATCCATGGGCGTACAAGAGCATCGTACCATCAGCATTGACTTGAGTATATTGGGGAGGTCTGCACTTACTGACGAATCCATTGCTATTCCTATTGAAGGAATAATGGCTGGTATTCCTGTTACCTACGTTCCTGCCAGAAATACGATTATGCTTTCCTTAGCATTAGCTTGGGCAGAGGTACTCGAAAGTCACGATATATTTATCGGTATTAATGCTATTGATTATTCTGGTTATCCAGATTGCCGGCCAGATTATATTGAAGCATTCGAGAAAATGTCGAATCTCGCAACCAAAACTGCTAGGGAGGGGAATAAGCTGACTCTGCATGCGCCTCTTATGCATTTATCTAAGAAAGAGATCATCTGCTTAGGCATAGAGCTAGGGGTCGATTATGGCTTAACTGTATCCTGTTATCAGGCTGATGAGAGTAGATTTGCTTGTGGTCTCTGTGATGCCTGCCGCTTACGCATGGCGGGATTTTTGGCAGCAGAGATACCCGATCCGACACGGTATAGAAATGCTTTAGAACTAATATGAAGCAGTCCGGTTCTCCAGTTTTAGGTTAATTATGGGTGGAATAGGTGCTAATATGACGGCGATTTCCGTTCAATGCACACACCAAGTTTCTTAATTCCGTGGATAATACCGAGCTTGGCGACACTCACTTTTACCCAGGGTGAATTGAATTCAGTCAAGACAATCTGGGCAATATGCTCCGCCAACGCTTCAAGCAAAGCGAAATGTTGGGTCGCTAATGTGTCATTGATGCGCTTAACAACTAGTGAATAATCCAGCGCATCTTTTAAATTGTCAGTAAAACAGGCACGATTCGTTGGGAGAGCGATTTCGAGGTTAAGCTCAATGGTTTGGGCAATTTTTTTTTCCCACGGGTAAATACCAATTAGCGTTTTAGCTTTGAAGTCGTGGAGAAAGATAATGTCCATTATTAAGATTTAAATGTGATATATAACGTTGCATAGGATTAAGAAAGTATCTTCTTGCGTAGTTATAACGATTCTAGTCTATTTATAAAAATAATGGAGCTATTTGGATAGCAGTATGGAAATGGCTTTAATGTGGCTAATAGCTTATTTGCTGGGCTCAATTTCATTTGCAGTCATAGCGAGTTGGTTGTTTAAATTACCTGATCCGAGAACATATGGCTCAAAAAACCCTGGGGCGACGAATGTACTGCGCAGCGGCAAAAAAGTAGCAGCAGTTCTGACGTTGCTGGGTGATGCTGGTAAAGGATGGCTGGCAGTAGCGCTAACCAATTATTTCTCCTTTGCTTGGGGATTTGGAAGCACGGCAGTGGCTGGTGCTGCCTTAGCTGTTTTTCTTGGTCATTTGTTCCCGGTTTTTCTTGGTTTTAAAGGGGGTAAAGGAGTTGCGACATCGGCTGGCGTGTTATTCGGATTCGATCTCTGGTTGGGGTTACTGGTGATTCTTACTTGGATTCTAGTCGCCGTAGTTTGGCGCATATCTTCATTGTCCGCACTGATCGCTGCACTGTTAGCTCCAATTTATGCGTATATTTTGCTTGATTCTGGAGTAAATGTCTTGGCCATTGCTACCATATCGCTGTTACTTTTTTGGCGACATAAACCAAATATTATCAATCTGGTCACAGGCAGAGAAACACGTATTGGAGAAAAAAGTAAATCGTGACTTGATATTGGAGATCTCTATAGCGTCTCCAGATCCCATCTGGCTCTTACGGTAAAGCTGGTCATAGCTTGTTGTTGGTAGTTGATGTTTTGTTTTTGTAAACGCATAGCTCCAGCAAAAGCGATCATTGCACCATTGTCAGTACAGAATTCAAGTTCTGGAAAGAATACCGTTACGCCTATGTCGGCTGTTTCACGAATAAGTCTTTTACGTAACTGAGTATTTGCGCCTACCCCACCAGCTACAACTAGCTGACTAAGGCCAGTTTGTGCGAGGGCGGACAAAGATTTTTCCGCCAGGATGTCTATGACTGCTTCCTGAAAAGCAAGCGCAATGTCGGCGCTGGTCTGGTGTGTAATTTTATGATTTTTTATTAAAGTTGATACTGCAGTTTTTAATCCACTAAAACTGAAGTTAAAATCTCCACTATGCCGCATCGGGCGAGGAAGTTTAAAGCGATCTGATCTGCCTTGTTCAGCAAGCACGGCAAGTGCTCGTCCACCAGGATAATCGAGGCCAAGAAGTTTTGCTGTTTTGTCAAAAGCCTCACCCGCTGCATCATCTACTGTTTCGCCAAGCAATATATATTGTCCTATTCCATCTACCTTTATCAACTGAGTGTGGCCACCAGAAACTAATAGTGCCACGAAAGGAAATGTAGGCGTTGGCGTTGATAGTAAAGGAGACAGAAGATGGCCTTCAAGATGATGAATATTCAGTATTGGGATTTCGAGTGCGAATGCAAGTGCGGAACCGATACATGCACCTACCAATAATGCCCCCGCCAGACCAGGCCCCTGAGTGTAGGCAATAGCGTCAACTTCCTTCAAACAAATATTTGCTTCTTTCAAAGCTTGTTTGATAAGTGGAACTCCACGACGGATATGGTCACGAGAGGCAAGTTCAGGTACAACCCCGCCATACTCATTATGGATTTCAGTTTGTGAATATAGTGTGTGACTCAATAAACCATGTTCTGTGTGATAGAGGGCAATACCTGTTTCATCGCATGAAGTCTCAATGCCAAGTACAATCATTTTAAATGTCAATATATTAAATCTCTTCGTTCCCGCTATTATACCTTCTGGAGAGAGAAGGGCTAACAGAAGGCAGTTAAGTTAATGGTAAAACGCAGTTAATTGTTTACTTTATATCTAGCGGATTGGATCCAAAGGCTTTTCTTACAGCATACTTTTATAAAAAAAATAATAATGTTATATTAACAAGCTTTTTGTAGAATTATTAACATCTAATAGAAGGAGACCGAAAGGGATTACTGCTTTATGACCACTGTTAAAGTCAAAGAAAACGAACCATTTGAAGTTGCTATGCGTCGTTTTAAACGCGCGGTTGAGAAAACTGGATTACTCACAGAATTGCGTGCGAGAGAATTTTATGAGAAACCAACTGCAGAGCGCAAACGTAAGCACGCTGCAGCAGCAAAGCGTACCTACAAGCGTTTGCGCAGTCAGTTACTCCCACCAAAACTTTATTAGATGGTTAAGAGTTCATAAGACAAATTTGTTTAGTTGTTCAATTATGAATTTGAAGCAGAAAATCACTGAAGATATGAAGACTGCAATGCGTGCCAGTGACTCAAAAAGACGTGATGCGATTCGGTTACTGCAAGCAGCTATTAAGCAGCGAGAGGTTGATGAGCGTATTGAGTTAAATGATGCAGCGATCATTGCAGTAATCGAGAAAATGCTTAAGCAGCGTAGAGATTCGATTACGCAATATGAGGCAGCACATCGACAAGATTTGGCTAATGCCGAGAAATATGAAGTAGATGTATTGCTTGCTTATATGCCCCAGATGATGAGTGAAGCTGAGGTGGATAATATAGTGAACGAGGCTATCGCTGTTGTAGGGGATATGGGACAGCAGCGGATGGGAAAGATCATGGCATTGTTAAAGCCTAGACTGACTGGATGTGCAGATATGACTCAAGTAGCAGCGCTGGTAAAGAAAAAAATTTCTTCTTGATTTTGTTAAAGTGGTATTTATTTTAAGTATATTTGTTTGAGATAGTAATAAAAGACTTTGCTAACTTCATTAATAGTTAACTAACATATTGGCGTACTTTAATAAATGATTCCCCAATCGTTTATTCAAGAGTTGCTCAATCGCATAGATATAACGGATGTGGTTGAGCGTTATGTGCCACTTAAGAAAGTTGGTGGCAATTTTAGCGCATGCTGTCCATTTCATAATGAAAAAACCCCGTCATTTACAGTTAGCCCTATAAAACAGTTTTATCATTGTTTTGGCTGTGGGAAGCATGGTAATGCCATTAATTTTCTGATTGAGTATAATGGAATAAGTTTTATCGATGCAGTTGAGAATTTGGCTGCCTATGCTGGATTACAAGTTCCAGCTCGACAGGTTGCAACTTACTCTCGGGTGTCTGAATCTCGTTTATCTCACGCAAAAAAAGAAGACGAGCAAGATAAAGCAGGGGAGTCTGTGCAACACATGGTTGAATCGATGAATATTGCTGCTCAATATTATCGTAGGCAGCTTAAGAATGCTAACCATGCCATCGCGTATTTGAAAAAGCGTGGTTTAACGGGGGAAATAGCTGCCCGCTTTGGAATTGGTTATGCACCAGCTAGCGGGAAAAATCTTACTTCTGTATTTTCTGATTATTCACTAAATCGATCAGAAAATGTGTTAATAAAAGTGGGTTTGGTCATCCCGAGTGAAGATGGTAAGCACTATGATCGTTTCCGTGATCGTATTATGTTTCCAATTCTCGACCAGAAAGGCAGGATAATTGGTTTTGGGGGCAGGGTATTGGATTCTGGGGAGCCAAAATATTTAAATTCTCCTGAGACGCCCTTATTTACAAAAGGGCGTGAACTTTATAATTTGTTTGCAGCTAGCAAAGCGATTCGTAAATCAGGGCGGGCTTTGGTGGTAGAAGGGTATATGGATGTAGTGGTACTTGCACAATATGGTGTTGACTATGCAATAGCTACGCTTGGCACCGCTACTACGTCTTTTCATATACAGAAACTTTTACGCCAAACAGATGAAATTATTTTTTGTTTTGATGGTGACAGTGCGGGAAGAAAAGCAGCTTGGCGTGCACTTGAAAATAGTCTGGCTCAATTAAGGGATGGAAAAAATATAAGTTTTCTGTTCCTGCCGGAGAATGAGGATCCTGACAGTTATATCCGTAAGTTTGGTAAAGAATCGTTCGAGGCACTTCTCGATCAGGCGCTACCTCTATCAGAGTTTTTTTATAGTGAGTTATCTGCGCGTGTAAATCTGCAAACTAGCGAAGGTCGTGCTGGCTTGGTGCAACATGCAAGGCCGCTATTAGCTCAGATTAGCGCCCCAGTTCTTGCTCTTATGCTGATAAAGCGGTTATCGCAACTAACTTCTATTAACCAAAATGAATTAGAAGGATTATTGCAATTTAAGCAAAAAGTCTCATTTTCTCAGACTAATCTAGAAATGAAGCGTCCTCAACCAGCAACACCTTATCGTAAGTTAATACAGCTAATGCTGCATGATCCTGTATATGCTGGGAAGTTAGATAAAAATATGCTTATCGGGTATGGCGAACAAAACAATGAAAAAAAGCTATTGATAGCCTTGATTGATTTTTTTAATGCTTTTTCACCACAGGCCTTGAAAGATGCAGTATTTTCGTCAGTTAAGGAATATTTCTATGATAGTCCTTATTATGAATTGCTAGAGAAAATAGAGGAAGAAATGAGCATGTGGAAAGAAGGTATGGATATAGAAGCAGAATTTACTGGGGTATTGTTGCGATTGCGAGAGATGCAGCGTAAACAAAGAATGGCTGCACTGCATAGTAAGCCTTTAAACTTGCTGACCGTTGAGGAAAAGCGAGAATTGCAGCAATTATCTGTTTCTTAGAGGTACTTATTATCAAGTTGTCTTTGTAATCAAAGAAGATCAGGGTGCTGTATAGCTTAATAAATATCTTCCCCTTATTTGAACTTTTCATTGATTAATTGAACAAAAATTAAAAACCGCGATGTAGCATTAACAGACTGTAGAATATTTTATAAAAATGAGAGTGAAGTTTTTGGAAACATCTCTAGGTGAGATGTGCTATGATAAGCCTTTGATATCCTTAAAAATTTGAGGATATATTTATCTATATCAACTGGAATTCAGCAAATTCAGCAAATTCAGCAAATTTAGGATAATAATCAGCGGTGACTGAGAAATTGAAAAAAGTAATAATTTCATAGGTTTCTTAAATAGGAAAATAGACCATTATTGCTAAAACTAATGGATGCGCCTCGAGAAGATTCTAAAAAATAGAGGTTGAATTTTTTATAGGCATGGCTGCCAGGATACTTAAGAATATGGATACAAAACGATCAGAATCAGAAAAAGATATAGAAAATTCAATTATTGCTAAGCAGTTGCAGTTAACCAAAATAAAATCGGTGAAAATGAAAGCGTCAAAAAAAATTAAAGCATCGAATAATAATCAAGTGGAAGAAATTGTTCAGGAAACTTTATCTTCTGTGCCTCAAGATATCGAGGCAAGAAAGATGCGGCTTAAGAAATTGATTGTTCAGGGTAAGGAACGTGGTTATTTGACTTATGCTGAGATTAATGATCACTTGCCTGATGACATGCTAGATGCTGAGCAGATTGAAGGTGTCATTAGCATGATCAATGATATGGGGATTTCAGTTCATGATGAAGCACCAGATGCAGAAGCGCTGCTAATGTCTGATACAGCAACAGCTGTAACTGATGAGGACGTGGTTGAAGAGGCTGAGGCAGCGCTTTCTAGTGTAGATTCGGAGTTTGGTCGCACTACTGATCCAGTGCGCATGTATATGCGAGAGATGGGTTCTGTAGAGCTATTAACACGTGAAAGTGAGATAGAAATAGCAAAACGTATTGAAGATGGTTTGAGGCATATGATACAGGCTATTTCTGCTTGTCCAACGATTATTGCAGATATTCTGAATTTAGCGACGGAAGTAGAGAATGATCAGTTACGTGTTGACGAATTGGTTGACGGTTTTCTTGATGATGATGCTCAGGGAATTCTTAATGAAGAAATGTCTGATGAGTCACTAGAGCAGGATTTTATTTCTGATGACATGGAAGATGAGAGTGGTGTTGCGGTAGCTAGCGCTAGCTTGATTAAGTTAAAAGGTGATGTATTAGAGCGTTTTATAGAGATTCGCAAAGCCTATAATGAAATGCAAAAAATAGTTGAAAAGAAGGGTGCGCGAGAAGATAAAAAATATAAAACTCTGCAGGAGAAAATTTCATCCGAGCTTATGGCTATGCGGTTCTCCGCCAAGATGGTAGAGAAATTGTGTGATACGCAACGCGATCTCGTTAGTGAAATTCGTAGCTGCGAACGTAAAATTATGGATCTGTGTGTCTCTAAAGCAAGTATGCCACGCAATTATTTTATCAAAGCTTTCCCTGGCAATGAGACAAATCTAGATTGGGTTAAGTTAGAAATTGAATCTAATAAGCCTTGCAGTCAGTCATTGAAGCATTTTATGCCAGCTATTATGGAACAGCAGCAATGCCTGCTTTCTTTGCAAGAGCAAGCTAAAATCCCTATTAAAGAACTGAAAGAGATCAATCGTCGAATGACGACTGGCGAGGCTAAAGCGCGGCGTGCAAAACGTGAGATGACAGAAGCTAATTTACGATTGGTAATTTCGATTGCTAAAAAATATACTAATCGTGGATTACAATTTTTAGATCTCATTCAAGAAGGTAATATTGGTTTGATGAAAGCTGTAGATAAATTTGAATATCGACGTGGTTACAAATTTTCTACTTATGCAACGTGGTGGATACGCCAGGCAATAACACGCTCTATTGCCGATCAAGCTCGTACAATTCGGATTCCGGTTCATATGATAGAAACAATTAATAAAATGAATCGTATTTCGCGTCAAATCCTGCAAGAAACTGGGCAAGAGCCTGAGCCCGCTTTACTGGCCGAAAAAATGGAAATGCCTGAAGAGAAGATTAGGAAAATTCTTAAGATTTCAAAAGAGCCAATCTCTATGGAGACACCAATTGGTGATGATGAGGATTCACATCTTGGTGATTTTATTGAGGATTCATCAACTATTGCGCCGGCTGATGCTGCGGTTTACGCTAGTTTGCGTAACGCTACTAAGGATGTGCTTGATTCTCTTACTCCGCGAGAGGCAAAAGTCTTGCGTATGCGTTTTGGTATCGAAATGAATACAGATCACACTTTAGAGGAAGTAGGAAAGCAGTTTGATGTTACTCGCGAGCGTATCCGTCAAATTGAGGCAAAAGCATTGCGAAAATTACGCCATCCTGCTCGTTCTGATCGTCTACGTAGTTTTTTAGATACAGGGAACTCTTGATTTCATGTAAGTAATATATGAGTTATAATTAGGCTCATAAAAGATATAAATTGTTGATATACGTTGATTCGTAGATTATCTGGTGAATAAATATGGCCGGATTCTCAGCAAGAACTATATAGTATTACTTATTTGTGTACTATTGAAAACAGTTTTGTTTGTTATGGTTTTTCCTAGTAAGGTGGCTATTCGCATGGGTCTGTAGCTCAGTTGGTTAGAGCAGGGGACTCATAATCCCTTGGTCGCTGGTTCGAGTCCAGCCAGACCCACCAGTAAAATAAAGCGCTTAGTTATAACATGGCTAGGTGCTTTTTCTTTTGCATGAGTCCGTGTAGGAAAATAGTAGGAAATTTCTCAAAATTACGAGTGGGTTTTGATGCCATAAAAAAAGGAACCGCCGCAAGCCAAGGGAAACTTGCGGTTATGGTTCCTGCCTTAAAAGATCGTTACGACGTAACGCCAAAAATCATCCTGGCTGCTCTTCTTCGGGCTCTTTCGTCAGTGGCATGATTGGCGATTCTTTTTCCGGCTCTGGCTGCTTCTTCTATATCGCCAGCATCAGCAAACGCTCAATCAGGCTCATAGCTCGGCTCATCTTTTCTAGGCAGAACTCGATCGCCGCCTTCTTTGGTTGCGTCAACGGTATCAATGCAAATGATCGTACCATTTTCTGAAAACGGCCTGTCTTTCTCCCGCTCGAACCGTTGCAAGGCCTCCTGCTGGGTTTCATCTCTGCTGCAATAAATCACAGCATCATAAGGCTCGTTCTGCACGGTTTGCTGCTCAAGTTCGCTGATGCGCTTTTCTAAGTTCATACCGCAAGACCTCACCAAGCTGCTATAGCGTCAGGACAATATCATCCTGCTTTGGCGGCATCGGTCTACCTTCTTGTCGAGGTGTTGATGCTGTTAAGCGAAGCAGAAGATAATATGAATGCGAACGTAATTGGCGAGTGCGTGTTCGACCTTGCGCAGTCGGAGACCCTGAGCACGTGGAGAAGTTCTTTGACCGGAACCTGGGAGATCTCAATGTTGCCCGCCATGGAGCGGGCCGGTTGGCTAAGGCGAGAGCCGTACGGTCAACATGTACAGCATTGAGAAGTCAGACGAGGCCATAGTACTGATGAAGCACTCGAACAATGGGAATAAAATTCCTGCGGAGAGCGTGGAGGGAAGGGCCTCGGCCAAGGGGAACAGCAAACAGACGACCGCATCCTGGACACAGCGCCAGGGAAATGCGTCGAGCGGACTGCTTGCTGTGCGGAAAGCAGCACTGAAGCACAAAGGAAAGCAATTCACAGCGCTACTTCATCATGTCACAGTAGATCTGCTCAGAGACAGCTATTACGCGCTAAAACGCAACGCTGCCTCTGGAATAGGCCAAGTGACGTGGGCGGAGTATAGGCAAGACCTGGAGCAAAAATTGCGAGAATTGCATAACCGGATACACAAGGGAAGCTATCGCGCCAGACCGGCAAAAAGAGTATATATCCCCAAGCCGGACGGAACGGAGAGACCTCTAGTGTCTGGAGGACAAAATAGTTCAACAAGCGATCGTAACGTTGCTCAGCGCCATTTATGAAACAGATTTCATGGGATTTTCCTATGGATTCAGGCCGGGTCGGGGCCAGCATGATGCGTTGGATGCGCTCTATTTGGGACTTCATAGAAAGCGAATAAACTGGGTGTTGGACGCGGA
Source organism: Nitrosomonas sp. Nm58 (assembly GCF_900107335.1). Lineage (NCBI taxonomy): Bacteria > Pseudomonadati > Pseudomonadota > Betaproteobacteria > Nitrosomonadales > Nitrosomonadaceae > Nitrosomonas > Nitrosomonas sp. Nm58. The sequence continues at coordinate 39,227 of NZ_FNPQ01000027.1, forward strand.
CATTCGGAAGTTTTTCGACACGATGAATCACAACTGGGTGATACGCTTTTTACAACACAGAATTGGAGATAAACGAATCATACGGCTAATCCGAAAATGGCTGACAGTTGGTGTGGTGGAGAATGGTAAGTGTGAGCGTAACCTAAGAGGAGAGCGCCGCAGGGAGCAGTAATTTCCCCGCTGCTTGCCAACATCTACCTTCACTACGTGTTCGATCTCTGGACACATCAATGGCGTAGTAAAAAGACTAAGGGTGATATCATCATTGTCCGATACGCCGATGATAGTGCATTGGGATTTCAGTACAAAACGGATGCCGATCGCTTCCTGAAGGACCTTGAAATGAGCGTAGTAATCGGCCTTCGGCCGCAATGCGTTTGAAAGAAACACGATGCGGCGAGATGTGCGGTAAAGTGGAATACCGCGACGGCGAA
>NZ_FNPQ01000079.1:0-6582 GCF_900107335.1 Nitrosomonas sp. Nm58
CCAAACCCGTCATGCAGCACAGCAAGATGTGCTGCAGTATATTTCCATGTTCTATAACAGCCATCGACTGCATTCATACTTGGAGTACAAAAGCCTCAATCAATATGAAGTGGAAACAGAAAAATTGAAAGAAGTCGCTTAACTGGGTTGTCCGGTTTTACTTGACCAGGGCAGTCCTGTTCTCATTGCTGCTTCAGACGGCTGGTTATTGCCGATGCCAATCCTGGCGCATCCGCTCCCAGCAAGTGTTTCAGCGTTTCGCTAAAGTCTTCCGCTGAAACCCATCTCAGGTATAGCCAGGGTAAAAATTCTTCAACATTTCGCGTGCGCTTCAAGTAAAGAGGAATCAAGCTGCCTTGGTCAAATTGTAACTCTCCAGAGCTTCACATAATTTTTACTTTGCAAGACAGTGCTTCACATAATTTTTACTTTGCAAGAGCTAGAATCATTTCAAGAGTTAAATTATTTAGTGCGGTTATTGATGAGACAGCATAAAAAATTTATTGGTTTTCAATATGAAAATAAAAATTCTATATATCGTGAACATGATGCTAAAGAAGAAAATAGTATCGTTGTGCGAAAGTTCTGTCCCCTCTATGAGCCTGTTAGGAAAGATATACCCGCACTCGTTAAGCTGCACCATGCAGACTTTTTGGTTCTCATTAAAATAAAAAATAGACTTGGTCTTGCTTCCCCTAACAAAATACTTTGCCCCCTGACAACCTAAATGGTAGAAAAATGATTACTAAATTATCCGTAGTTTTAAGCTTAATCGCGGCTCTGTTTTTGAATGGGTGTAATCACGCAGAAACTGAAACGCATCATGAGATGCCAAAACTTGAGGCAACGACACCGTTCCATAAAGACGTTTCTCTACCTAGGCACTATGTCAGTCTGATTAAAGCCATTATGCATATTGAAATCCGCTCTTTGGAAAAGGGCTACTTAGAGGGTATTTTTGTGGATGAAGGGCAGTGGATAAAAAAAGGACAGCCCATGTTTAAAATTATGCCCAAAGTTTATCAGGCAGAATTCCAAAAAGCGAAAGCTGAAGCGCAATCTGCAAAGATCGAATACCTTAATACCAAAGGTTTGGCTGATGAGAATATCGTATCGCCCAATGAGCTTGCTTTGGCAAAAGCAAAACTAGATAAGGCTAATGCAGAGGTGAAGTTAACGGAAACCCGCTTGGGTTTTACCGATATCAAAGCATCTTTTGACGGAATTATGGGTCGTTTTAATGCCAGGATCGGCAGTCTTCTCGATGAAGGCGAGTTGCTGACGGAACTATCTGATATCAGACAATTGTGGGTCTATTTCAACGTTCCAGAAGCAGACTACCTGAGTTTTAGAATGGAAGAAGGCGACAAACTTGGTGAAACCGTACAACTAAAAATGGCAAACGGCAAGATTTATGATCACACGGGTGTCATTGAGACGATTGTAGGTGATTTTGATAGCACTTTCGGCACTATTCAATTTCGTGCCTTATTTCCTAACCCGGACAAAATTCTCAGACATGATGAGACAGGAACTATCCTATTGACCAAGCATTACCCAAATGCCATGGTTATTCCGCAAAAAGCGGTATTCGAAATCATGGATAAGAACTATGTTTACGTCATCAATGAAGAAGAAAAGCTGGAGCAAAGGCTTATCCATATAGAGGCCGAGATGACAAAACTGTTTATTGTTAAAGATGGCCTTAATGACAGCGACAGGGTGTTGCTTGAAGGTATACGAAAAGTTAATCCTGGAGACAAGGTGAGTATCAATTTAAGGCCGCCCGAAGAGATTCTCCCGGAGTTAGAGCTGTATACCGAATAACTGTTTAGTTTAAGGATTAAGCCATGTTTAGTATCTTTCTTAAAAGACCTGTGATGGCGATTGTGTTATCACTGATGTTCTTATTTATGGGTTTTTTGGCAATGAAAACATTGCCAGTTTCCCAGTTTCCAGATATTGCACCGGCTCGGGTCACGGTTTCGGTATCATTTCCCGGTGCCAGTGCCGAAGTACTGGTGAAATCGTCCTTGATCCTCTTAGAGCGTGCTATCAATGGCGTGCCCGGCATGAGGTACATCACTTCGGATGCAACCAGCGCCGGCGAAGCGACCATTCAAGTGTATTTCAATCAAGGCGTTGATCCCAATATTGCGATGGTCAACGTGAAGACGCGTGTGGATCAGATGATGAGCAGGCTGCCAGCACTGGTGGAGTTGGAAGGCGTGATCGTGAACTTCGTCCAGCCCAGCATGCTTATGTATGTCAATATCTTCAGCACGGACAAAAACGCTGATCAGAAACTTTTATATAATTACGCCTACGTCAATGTCATTCCAGAGATTCAGCGCATTACTGGAATCGCCCAAGCGACCATACTGGGTTCTCGCCAATATGCGATGCGCATTTGGCTGAACCCGGAGCGGATGCGAGTCTATCATGTCTCGGCAGAAGATGTGATGAAAGCCCTGGCAGATCAAAGCATTATCGGACGTCCCGGTCGTCTCGGGCAAAGCACAGGCAAAGCCGCCGAGTCCAAGGAGTATGTGCTGGTCTATAAAGGGCGTTTCAATAAGCCGGAAGAATACGAAGACATTATTATCCGGTCTTCTTCGGAAGGCAAGATTCTGCGCATAAAAGATGTAGCTGAGGTCGAACTGAATAGTGAGTTTTACAATATTTACTCTGATAAAGACGGATACCCTTCGGCGTCTATCGTGCTTAAGCAAAATTACAACACTAACGCGCAAACAGTTATAGCGGCAACGAAGGAAAAACTGGAAGAATTGAAAAAATCCTTCCCGGAGGGTATGGACTACGAAATCAACTATGATGTGTCGCGTTTCGTCGAGGCGTCTATCGAACAAGTGTTACACACCTTGGTAGAAGCCTTCATACTGGTTTCCCTGGTGGTTTTTATTTTTCTTGGCGACTGGCGTTCTACTTTGATCCCCGTCCTCGCGGTACCGGTTTCGCTAGTTGGAGCATTCGCCGTTATGTCCGCGTTCGGGCTTTCCATCAACCTTATCACCTTGTTTGCTTTAGTGCTGGCTATTGGTATTGTGGTCGATGATGCCATTGTGGTGGTGGAAGCTGTGCATGCAAAAATGGCCGATGAGCATTGCAGCCCTTATGAAGCTTCTCGAAGAGTATTGGGAGAAATCGGCGGCGCCATTGTAGCGATTACGCTGGTCATGGTATCGGTGTTCATCCCTATTGCATTTATGCCAGGACCGGTTGGGGTGTTTTATCGAGAATTCTCTATCACTATGGCATCGTCGATCATTATTTCAGCAATTGTGGCGCTATCGCTTGCTCCGGTACTGTGTGCCATGATTCTTAAAAATACTCATGGTCAGCCGAAACGAAAAGATCCAATCAGCCTTCTCATCAATGGCTTTAATTTTGTTTTTGAAAAAGTCACCGGGCGTTACGTCCGATTGATGAACATTATGGTCACCCGGCGCATTGTCACGCTTTTGGTATTGGCCGGGTTTTCCTTCGGTATTTTCATGGTCAGTAAAATCTTGCCTTCCGGCTTTATTCCCGGCGAAGACCAAGGCATGATTTATGCGATTATCCAAACGCCGCCCGGCTCAACCATCGAAGTAACCAACAAAGTGGCACGAGAACTGGAAATGCTAGCTGAAAAAATCGAAGGTGTTAAATCAATTTCTTCTCTGGCTGGGTATGAAGTACTCACTGAAGGTCGCGGATCAAATGCAGGGACCGTTATTATCAATTTGAAAGATTGGTCAGAGCGTAAACATTCTGTAACGGAGATTATCGAAGAGTTGGAAGAAAAAAGCCATGACATGGGTGCAGTCATCGAGTATTTTCAGCCTCCGGCGGTGCCGGGGTACGGCGCGGCATCGGGTTTGTCATTTCGCTTGGTAGATAAGACAATAAATACAGACTACTACGAATTCGATGAGATTACCAAAAATTACATGAAAGCATTGCGCGAACGTAAAGAGCTGACCGGTTTGTTTACCTTTTATGCGGCCAATTATCCACAATACGAGCTGGTCATCGACAATAAACTTGCCATGCAAAAAGGGGTTAACATCAATGATGCGATGAATCAGCTGGACATCATGATCGGCAGTACCTATGAACAGGGCTTTATCCGTTTCAATAACTTTTTTAAAGTATACGCTCAGGCCTTGCCGGAATTTCGGCGTGCCCCCGAGGATGTGCTGAAATACTTTGTGAAAAATGATGAAGGTGAAATGGTACCGTACTCCGCCTTCATGACCATGGTGAAAAAGCAGGGACCCAACGAGCTCACGCGTTATAACCTCTATAACACGGCAGCAATTCGCGCTGAACCCGCAAAAGGTTACACCACCGGCGACGCCATCAATACAGTCCTGGAAGTCGCAAAAGACACCCTGCCAAAAGGTTTTGACATTGCCTGGGAAGGCTTAACATTTGACGAAGCCGCCCGGGGCAACGAAGCACTGGCGATTTTCTTTGTCGTTATCTTGTTTGTCTACTTGGTGCTGGCCGCGCAATACGAAAGTTTTCTTTTACCCTTGGCCGTAATACTTTCTCTGCCCCCCGGTATTTTTGGTGCTTTCTTTTTATTAAAAGAATTAGGGCTCGCCAATGATGTGTATTCACAACTGGGAATGGTGATGTTAGTTGGTTTACTCGGGAAAAATGCAGTATTGATTGTCGAATTTGCATCCCAGAAGCAAGCCCAAGGCATGACGGTTATGCAGGCAGCGATTGCGGGTGCACAAACGCGTTTCCGACCGATTTTGATGACGTCATTTGCTTTCATAGCTGGGTTGGTACCCTTGGCGATGGCCACGGGAGCGGGGGCAATCGGCAACAGGACAATTGGTACCTCAGCGCTGGGTGGGATGATTTTCGGTACCGTGTTTGGTGTCATCATTATTCCAGGGCTTTATTATATATTTGCCAAAATGGCAGAAGGTAGAAAATTAATTAAAGATGAAGACCTTGGCCCCTTAACCGAGACTTATGACTATGGCCCTTCAAATGAGATCAAAGACTAAAATATTTCAGATTATAGCTTCAAGCGCGTTGGTACTTATGCTGCAAGCCTGCGTGCCTGATTCGCTCATCAAAAAAGAAGACACACATCTTCCTACTGTTTTTAAAGAAGATGTTTCGGATGAGGACAATGTGGCAAATATTAAATGGGAAGATTTTTTTAGTGACCCTAATTTAGTAAGTTTGCTGGATATAGCTGTTGAAAATAATAAAGAAATTAATATCATGATGCAGCGTATCAGTGTTGCACAGAATGAAATTCAAGCACGTCGGGGCGAATACTTGCCATTTGTAAATATTGGTGGTGGTGCAGGTAAGGAAAGAGTCGGCGAGTTTACACGCGAGGGCGCTGTTGAAGAGAATCTGCCAGTAAAGGAAGGCCGACAGTTTCCTAGGTACGTGGGGGATTATCACTTTGGACTGTTTTCAACCTGGGAGATAGATATATGGAAAAAGTTGAGGAATGCGAAGAAGGTCGCTGTTTTCGAGTATATGGCGTCAAAAGAAGGTAAGAATTTTTTAGTGACTAACCTGGTCGCTGAAATTGCCCATTCGTATTATGAACTGCTTTCCTTGGACAACCAGCTTAACAATTTAGAGCTAAATATTAGTATTCAGCAAAATGCTCTGGAGATGGTCAGGCGTCTGCAAGAGTACGCAAGAGCAAGTACACTTGCCATCAAACGCTATGAAGCAGAAGTGGCAAAAAACAAAAGTAGACTATACCAAATTAATCAGAGCATTACTGTTGTTGAAAATCGGATAAATTTTTTGCTAGGGAGGACGCCGCAACCTATCCAGCGTGCTTCTGGTAGTTTTATGGAGTTCAAACCCTTCATGCTTAAGACAGGCATTCCGTCACAATTGCTGCAAAATAGGCCTGATATTAGGCAAGCAGAGCTTGAGCTATCGGCGGCGGCATTAAATATAGAGGTGGCCAGGGCTAACTTCTATCCCTCCTTTGGCATAAGGGCTGGAATAGGATTTGAAGCTTTTGCAGTTAAGTATCTGATCAATACCCCAGAGTCATTGGCGGCCATGATCGCGGGAGAATTAGTGGCTCCATTGGTCAATAGGAATGCCATCGAGGCGGAATATAAAAATGCCAATGCCAGGCAGATTCAGGCAGCTTATGAGTATGAACAAAGAATTATCAGAGCTTATACTGAAGTAGCGAATCAAGTTTCAAATATCAATAACCTCGACAAAAGCTATCAGCTTAAGTCAGAGCAAGTTGAAGCGCTCAGCAAATCAATTGATATCGCTAACAATCTATTCAGATCTGCTCGTACGGACTACCTGGATGTGCTGTTGGCACAAAGGGAGACCTTGGATGCCAAAGCGGATCTAATTGAAATGAAACAAAAGCAAATTGACGCAATGGTGGATCTTTATAGATCACTTGGTGGAGGGTGGCAGTGAGCCTCAGGTATCTCGATTTCATCCATCCATGGCTGGGTAGTCGGTCCTGCAAAATGCCTAAGATCCTCATGAATTCTCCGTTTCAGGGAAGAAATTCACTTCCTAAACTCTCAAGAATTCATAATATCCGCA
>NZ_FNPQ01000081.1:0-6448 GCF_900107335.1 Nitrosomonas sp. Nm58
TCCAGTGCCCGTCGTAAACATGCCAAACGCGAAAAAGAGCCTTGGCTTCTGGTTGTATCGCCCTCGCTAAAAGCGTTTTCTGCAGTGCGGGTCGTGGATTATTATCGAAGCCGTATGCAAATTGAGGAAGGCTTGCGAGACACCCAAAGTACGCATTATGGTTTGGATTTTACCAGCGAAAGTCGGATTGAAGCCGAACGCCGAGCCAACCTGTTATTAATTGCCGCGCTCATCATTTTTGCGCTTTGGCTTACGGGGATATGTTTAAAAGGTACTGATATCGAGCGACACATTAAGGTCAACAGCGGCCAAGGTCGTTCACCCTATTCAGTTATTTTTCTCGCCAGAATAGCTCGCCGCTATGTCGTTTTTGAATTATCCGCCTCAATGTTGGAGCAGGCGCAAGCCCTTTTAGTAGATTACTTCGATTCATTGGAGAGAGAGTAAATTCGTGGGGATACCTCAGGACCTGACCCTGTTGCTCTGTTGCTCTTCCGTGAGCTCCGTAACTTTAGTTTTTAATTTCACTTCAAATTCCTCATTTGAGTTATCAACGACAGTAACAGGATCAAAACAGGTGTTTATTGATGACAGCCAACTATGAGAAGGCGTCCTGCTGGAAGTCTTTTGTTTAAGTCTTTGTGCGACAACGTACAGATAAGGTTATAAGAACTGAGCTACGATTTCAATACAGCAATTAGACTGTTTAATATAGATGGAGGTATTATGAAAATCATTTTAAAGAATGCAGTTCGATCTTCGATATTTGCAAGTTTTATCGTTTTTGGTCTGAATGGAATTCTACATGCAGATCAGGATGACAAAAGTTCTATGGGGCAGTCTTCTTCACAAGGTAGTTCTATGTCAGGAAGCTCCTCATCCGAGCGCGGAGATATTCGACACCCGTCCCACGAATCTGACTCAAGCGGAGATACAGGCATGGCTCCATCCTCCACAGGATCGGATAGTGCACCGGGAACCAGTCAACGCAAAGGCGTAACAGGTGGAGAAGGTGGCTCAGCGACTAGACAGCCTTCACCGCAGGGTAGTTCTACGTCAGGAGGCTCCTCAAGTGACCGAGAAAATATGCAGCGTAACCATTAAACAAATGTGAACCTGATGTGAAGATGTAAGAGGATAATTTTTATCCTCCTACATCCTTGTGTGCTTTATCTCTGCGGGTGGCTTTTATGCTTTTTCCACCAAGAGCCAGAGTAGCAAATAAAGATGTCGGAACATTGGTGATATGATGGCAGGAGAGGCTCAACGGTATTTAAAGCCTCCAAAATATAAAGAAAACTTATAGAATTTATAGAGTTTATAACGGTATTTAGCGACCATACAGAATTTTCTTTTTGAAAAACTTCCAATAACGCTCAATTAAGTTCAGGTTGAATGCATATGGCGGCAGGAATACGAGTTTTATTTTGAGTCGCTGAGATAGTCACTGATCAGTTGGGATCGATAATAACGCGCATTGTCACAAATAATGTAAATACATGCTGCTGTTGGATGGTGTGCCTCGATTTGCTGAAACAATTAGATAGTCGATTGCGCATTGATGGTGTTATCGTAGCGTACGATGGCCTGTAGGCTAGCAGTATTGATCGCACCGTTAATGTTCAAGTGCTGCCGACCGGTATTGCTCCGAATTTCGCGATCCTGGCCGCGTTTGATCCATCCTTAACCGGCTACCGGATTATGATGGGGATGAGAGTGGCATCCCTGAAATAAATAGGGTCTTCGGGCGCTTTGCTTGCCTTGAGTTCTTCATAGCATTCCACGAAAGCGCGCTGTTTCTCGGCATCCGCCTTACCCGGTACCAGTTTTGGTTTTTTATAGACATAGCCCATTCGGCATAATAATTGGGTTATGCCGCTTGCACTGTAGGAGAAACCCCAGGTTTGTTCGAGATAATGCGCGATTTCTTTGGCAGTCAAATACAGATTTTCGTGCAGATGTTGATCCAATGCTTGCTTTTGCAGCTCATTCAGAAAAGACTCGCTACCGCCAACCTCGAACTTCTGTAGCGCAGGCAAGCCCCCTTGCGATCACGCTTATAGTGATTACGCACGGTTTCCCGATCAATCATGAGCGCTTCAGCCACTTGAGTAACCGACCAACCTCTTCCTAACCGATAGACAGTTTTTAGCCGGTCAGCATATCGCTTGTCTGAGGTATGACGGTGTGCCGATTCTAGATCAGCAATTTCTTGTGCAGTAAGCTGATAACGTGTTGACATATCTAAATTCTAATATATCCATAACAATACTGCACTTAACTTAAACCAATTTTTGATTCACGAGAAGTATACCTTCTTTGAATAGGCGCAATAGTGCAGCCTTGTGAAAGCTGGATGCGGGAAAACTGCACGTCCAGTTTGAGCGGTGGACAGAGGCAAGCCTTTCAGTAGGCGCCTCCTCCGACCCGACAGCGATGAAGTTGCCGTAATGGAAATGGAGCGAAGGGGCTGACATATCCGAAATAGATCGTTGGTCAACCAGCGATGAGATGAACGAATGGTTTATGCAAACTTGGTAATTTGCGAGGGACATGAAGAGCCGTATGAGGTGAGAGTTTCACGTACGGTTCCGTGAGCGCCAGAAGAGGAAGTTCCTTCTGGCGACTCTACCACCAGAAAAGCTAAAAATAATAATTGACCGCAAAAATGCCTTCATTGCTATGATCAAAACGGTTGAATTCCAATCTTAGATCTAGATCTTGTGACAGTGCATACCGGGTTATGAAATGAGAGGTGAAATAACGCTTACTATCACCCAGTAAAAAAAACTGGTAACTACCTGCTATTTTGATTCTCAAATCCTCGCTTATATCGTAAAACGCACCCAATTCAACATCCCCACCGAGGCGATAATCCCGCTTCAAATTACCAGAAAATTCAGTTTTTAGATCAACAAAAGAAAATAGCAGGAGTGGCGAGAGAAAATCTGGTCGATAGGAGATTCCACTGCCATAATTGCCTTTAACCGAATTGCAATAATTACAATCGCGGTCTCTGAGTGTGTCAATCTCTAAGGTTGCACGCCAGGAAGGCTTAACAAATAAGGAATCGTAGGGATTGAGTGCCGTGATGGAGAGAATTTTTGCTTGATCTAGCCTTACCCGTTCAGACTCGAAGAAATAGCGGAGCTTGAAGTCCATGAAAATAATTTCAGAGTTCTTGTCATACCCGACATCTTTGGCCATTAAATCATGGTAAGCCGGGCGATAGGCAAACTCCAGAAAAGGTTCGCGATCATTGTGCCCTACTCCTAAACGGAAGCGATCCGTGCCATGGCCACGGTCTGGCGAATTGGAAAAGCGAGTCATGAGATCATTCCCATTATCAGTAATCTGCAGGCGACTTCTGGCCAGCAGGATTGAATGAGGAATCTTTACCTCTCTGCCGCTCTTTTCCTGCATGCTTTTGTACTGAAGATAATCCATATAAGCGTCTAACAAAAGTGCTTGTGAGCTGGCGGAGAGGCTGTCAAAGGTATTACTTTCCAGTGTGACCTCCCCTTTGGTCATGCTATGTAATACTCGCTTCTCCTCAGAGGTCATCTTGAGGCGCTTATGGTTCATTTGGTTGAGAACTGCGGGTCGATAAACAACCTGTTTTACCAGATCCTCCTGCGCCATCACTATTTTTACCGTATCAGCCGGGATAACGCTAAAAAAGAAATGATCTTTTAATCGCAGATTCGGGTTGGCAATCTCCAAAAGGGAAAGCACATGATAAGAGCAGTTTTCCTGGAAATAATAATAATCAAAATAGGTTCCACCCAACTCCCACAAGTGGAGCAACATCGTATTCAACTGGTCTTGGGTAAACTTGAGCTCATACTCCCATAGATCACGGCTTTCCCAATTATTGTATTCCTGTACCTTGGTGTAATAGGGGAAAATTGCAAAGCGTCCCTGGAAAGAGCCTATCAGCCCTTTCAATGCATAGAGAAACGCATTTTCTGTATCGGGAATCGCTGCATAGTTTGCGCCATAGTTTATTAAATTATTGTTACTTTCAGTTCTTCGGCTATCTATACGTATCAGGGTATGGCCAAACATCGAGGCGGGATTATTCAAGAAATAAGATGCAAATACCAACGTTACACCCACTGGATCCAATGTTTTAATCCAACGATCGAGGCGATCACATTCTTGTATTTCCAAGCGATCAGAGTCGAATGCCAATTGCTGATTCAACCATTTGAATCGGGCGGGAAAATTACACTGTGGATGCTCTTTGCCTTTTGCAATCTCAGCCAACGGAACAAAAAAACTGGCAAGAGTGGCAGCTAGTTCTGATTCTGGATCAGTTTTTCCCTGTGGAGAATTGAAAAACTCCATCCCATCAGCTTCACTGATCACACCGCCAAAGAGTTTCTTATTGTATTTTAATAGCAAGTGCCAGACGCGCTGATCACTCAGTTTTATTTGTCTGGCTCGCTGTTGCAGTCCAGCCAGATAATCAACAGCATTTTTATCTTCGGAATTAGCAGCTACAGGAAACAAGCAAAACCAGAAAATTAACCCAACAAAAAAACAAACAGGCGGCACTAAGAAACCATAAAAACAATAATATTGGGGTGGGCGGATATAGGTTTTTACCTATATCCGTTTACTATCTTTTTCTTAATTCAATGCAGATAACTGAATATCGCAGGATTTTGCGAGCTTCGGATGATGAGCCAGTTGATTTTCAAGCTGGCTGAGCAATTCGGTTGAAGTGGTTTGATCGTTCACTACCAAATGATCGAATTTCTCCTGCACCATAGTACCAAATTCTTGATGGGTTTCTGCTGGACACTGGTACAAGCTGGCTAAGGTATACAGATTTTCACCTTTACCCTGCGCCATTTCTTTAACCAGGCTGGTGTAGTTCTCTTGCGCAAATATTTCCCGCTCTTTACTGATGTTTATCAATCCATGATCGCCACAGTTTGATGTCCCAAATGTAATTCCAAAAGTTTGAGATCCAAATGTCCCATTGGTAGTAGCAGCAAAAATCTGTCGTCCACCCGACTTTGATCCTAAAACCATAGAACCCAATCCACAACCTGCTGCACCATATCCAGCGGCAAAACTAGAAACAGGAAGCAAAAGTGAAAGAACTGCTGCTGCAATCAAACTATGTTGTTTCATATTTCTCTCTCCATAAAAAGGCTGTTTCCGCTTCAAACCCAGATTAACGCTCCGATAATTCCCTGCCAGTTTTGAAGCGCATAATTCTTTGTCATAAAACATCAAGAAAATGATCTAGGAAAAATAAACATTTTTTTTTCATTAGAACGAATCAGAATCTACTGAAACTTCCATAGGCTGTCAATCCTAAAACAATTGCGTGTTCCAAGAATGACTTATTAAACTAAACAAAAACCTAAGGCTTATCTAAATTTTCCAGAAAAGATAAGAACTCGTTGCGGTATTTGTAATTGTGGCGCCAATACACATCAGTGTGAGTTCCATCAGGAATTCTCCACAAAGTTTTCGGCTCAGCCAATTTTTCGAAAACTTTTTCGCCAAGCTCAGGTTCTACGACAACATCATTTTGCCCATGGATAACAAGGACAGGAACGGGTGAAATTGATTTTAAATCTCCCGGCGCCCAATGATCACTTACTAAGACATAACTCAGCGGTTGTAACGGCCAAGTGAGCCAAAAGTGAGTTAGTTTAACACTGACAATGCGCTGAAAAGACTCAAAGGTACTGTCCGCAACGACGAGCTTTAAATTAATTTCAGATTTTTTATCAATCGCTGTCCGTAGGGCAACAATGCCACCCATGCTTTGACCATAGATAATAATTGGACCGCCCTGAGATTTATTTTTTGCCACCCAATCCACTGCAGCGTGACCAGAATCCAAACAACTTTTGGGAGTGGGTTTTCCTTCAGAAAGTCCATAGCCAGGAAAATCAAAAATGAAGAGATGGTATCCTTCATCAGTGATCCAAGCCAATTGCAAGTAGTGAGAAGTCAAGTTTTCAGCATTGCCATGAAAAAAAATTATCGTCGCCTTTGCTGGGGATTTTTTGGCGGAAAACCACCAACCATGAAGCTTTCTTTGAGCGACATCAGTAAAATAAATATCTTCAGGGGCATATCCCGCAGCTTTTGGGTCATAGTAAAGATGTCCTTTGTCGGGATAATAGAACAAGCTTGAGCAACCATTGAGTAATATTACGCCAGGAATAATTAAAAAAAATAATCGGGTAAATGCTTTTTTCATCATTTAATTCTGCGAGTAATGTGTAGAGCCAGTCTACCCCATGTCAATGACGGAGATACTCTCTCTTTTTGCAACCCATTTTTGAGAAAATCATGCTGCCTCCATGTTGAAGAACATACTGCCGTCAAAGGGTTGTTTGTTATGTAACATGCCATAAATGGCGTGCAATATTTTTCGCATGACTGCACATATTGCTTGAATTTTTTGCAACCCGCG
>NZ_FNPQ01000082.1:0-6358 GCF_900107335.1 Nitrosomonas sp. Nm58
AGCTGCTGTTGAGAAGGTTCAAGGCCGCGCATAAGTTAAAATATAGTGTCGTTTCTTAAAATTCTAACGCAGTTAGTAGGTTTTTCAACGGCCTGTTAGATGCCGTCGTCCCAGAAGCGGCACAACAACTGATCAACCAGACTGGCATGTTGCTGCCCCGCATCAAGATCACCGAATTATTGATGGATGTGGATGACTGGACAGGCTTCATCCGGCATTTTGTGCATTTAAAGGATGGAGAGGCGACTAAAGACCGCACCTTGCTGCTATCGGCCATCTTGGCCGACGCCATTAATCTGGGACTCTCCAAAATGGCCGAGTCTTGTCCCGGCACGACCTACGCCAAACTGTCATGGCTGCAAGCCTGGCATATCCGGGACGAAACCTATTCCGCCGGATTGGCCGAATTGGTGAATGCCCAGTTCAACCATGCGTTTGCCGAAAACTGGGGCGATGGCTCGACCTCGTCTTCCGACGGGCAGCGTTTCCGGGCGGGCGGCAAGGCCGAAAGTTCAGGTCATGTCAATCCGAAGTATGGCAGCGAACCGGGCCGATTGTTCTATACCCACATTTCCTACCAGTACGCTCCGTTTCACACCAAAGTCGTGAATGTCGGTATCCGCGATTCGACCTATGTGCTCGATGGCTTGCTGTATCACGAATCGGATTTGCGGATCGAAGAACATTACACCGATACTGCCGGCTTTACCGATCATGTCTTCGCGCTCATGCATTTGCTGGGATTTCGCTTTGCGCCCCGTATTCGCGATTTGAAGGATACCAAACTGTATATACCGAAAAACGGTCAAGACTACCCGGCATTGCAGAGCATGATCGGCGGCAACTTGAATATCAAAAGCATCCAAACGCATTGGGACGAGATACTACGGCTTGCGACGTCGATCAAACAAGGCACTGTCACCGCGTCGCTGATGCTGCGAAAACTCGATAGCTACCCACGGCAGAATGGCCTGGCTGTGGCCTTGCGCGAACTGGGCCGCATCGAGCGCACTTTATTCATTCTGGATTGGTTGCAAAGCGTGGAACTGCGCCGACGTGTCCACGCTGGACTAAATAAGGGTGAGGCCCGCAACGCCTTAGCCAGAGCGGTGTTTTTTAATCGCTTGGGTGAAATCCGCGACCGCAGCTTCGAGCAACAACGCTATCGTGCCAGCGGCCTCAACTTGGTAACGGCGGCCATCGTGCTATGGAACACCGTCTATCTGGAAAGGGCTGTCGAAAAACTCCGGGAATTGGGCAGGCCTATTGATGATGCGCTACTGCAATACTTGTCGCCGTTGGGTTGGGAACACATCAATCTGACGGGCGATTACATTTGGCGGCAGAACCGGAAGATTGAAGAAGGGCAATTCAGACCACTGCGAACCACTGAAAAGTCTTAGCGTACTATTTTTTCCGAATTCTGTGGCTACCCCTATTTAATATAGCAGCAAACACCGCCTGACTGACACGTGTAGCTTCGCGAATTTGTTTTATCTGCTCCGGTCCCAACGGTTCAATAGGCGGCAAGCACAATCGATCGAATTCACGTTAAGTACTATTATCTGGATCACGTATTGAGGCATCAGCGGTGCTATTTTCCAAGGTTGAGTCGGCTACAACCGCTTTGTTGAGCTGATGCAAGGTAGCCTGGTGCCTTTGTGTTGTTTTCTGACTAGCCGCTTTGGGCAATGCAGTGGAATCAGCTTCATTGATTCGACCAAGATCAGCGTATGTCACAACCGCCGCATTTAGTTGCATAAAGTAATGGCAGAGTTTGCTGCCCGGGGGAAGACCAGCGTGGATTGGTTTTATGGGTTCAAGCTGCACTTGGTCATCAATGACCAAGGAGAATTGCTGGGAGTAAAAATAACGGCGGGCAATGTTGATGATCGTGATCCGGTGCCGGAACTGGCACGCTCCTTGTTTGGGAAACTCTTTGGTGACCGGGGTTACATCTCGCAGTCACTTTTTGAGCAACTCTGGGAGCAAGGCGTGCAGCTTGTTACCAAGGTACGTAAGAACATGAAAAACAAACTGTTGCCACTATTTGACAAACTTTTATTGCGTAAACGCTCGATCATTGAGACTGTTAACGACCAATTGAAAAACATCTCGCAAATCGAGCATTCCCGCCATCGTAGCCCATTTAACTTCTTTGTTAATCTGATAGCCGGGCTGGTGGCTTACACTTTTCGGGAGAAGAAACCCTCACTTAACATTAGATTTTCTCAAGCTCTTCCAGTCGTAGTGTGATGATTCTTATGTCGAACTCACGTTATTTATCTAGCTCATCAATTTTATGCGGCGTTTCCTTACCCATAATCGTTTCATAATCTCTGCCACCATAAAAGATATTAAGGATAATTACAATTTGCTTATCTTCGTTAACTTCGAAGGCCGCAACAGCGTTTTTATCAATGGCAATAATTCTAAGATTCTTACGTAGATCATCACGCTTTTGTCCTATCACAGGCAATGTTTTAAGGCTATTGCACTTATGGCGTAATTTTTCTATATAGGCCCATGCAACTTCGGGAAGATCGCTTTTCTTGGATATATAGTCATAGATATTAGTCAGGTCTTTTATAGCGCCAGGCGTCAAATACACATCATAATTTTTCATCACTTGTCGCACTTATGCGTTGCTGATGAAGTTGCTCAAGCTTTTCAAACGCTTTATCCAGAGGAACAGGCTCACCACTTTGCGCGGAATGTTCCAGACGGGCTCGAATAGAAGCAAGTCTTGCGTGATGTTCTTCTTCTTGTCTTTGCCATAAACGCATCGCTTCACGAATAACCTCGCTTGTGGAAGCGTAAGCGCCATCCTTCACTTTTTCCCTAATAATATTCAGCATATCCGGTGGAAGTGTAATGCTGATTTTTTCTGCTTTATCGGCGTGCTTCATTTCTTGTTTCCTATGTATGTTTCTAACACCTTCCAATTGGTAGGATAATATCCTACTAAACAGAATTGAATAAAGCAAAAAATATTTCAACCTTCCTGAATTATAAAATTACTTTATTATTGATAACCTATTTTATCAATAGTAAACTAAATGATAATACTGATGATGTTCGTTCAAAGCATTCACTCAAAAATTACTTATGGTGATGCAGTTATTAGTCTGGATAATTGTGCTATTTATGAGTATGATTTATTTTTACTACTTTATAGTATGAGATAACCATGGCCCATAGAATGACCATTACTCTGGATGATGAAACTTTTGCTTTTTTGAATCGTGTTGCGAGTAATAATCGTAGCGCATACATCAATCAGCTGTTGCAGCAGGCGCGTCAAGAGTGCCTCAAAATGGCCTTACTCCAAGCGAATCAGGAAGAAGCGGCAGATACCCACTATCAGGAAGTATTACCGGCATGGGACAGCACCTTAGCGGATGGGCTGGCCCATGACTGATTTCAAGCAACTGGATATTTACTGGGTCGATCTGGAACCAACCAAAAATGCGGAAGCAAGAAAGCTGAGACCGTGCATGATTGTGCAAGGCGACTTGGTGAATCTGCAATCGAGAACACTGCTGGTGGCGCCTCTGCTGCCGCAGCATAAATCCTGGCCGTTTGCGGTCAACCTGGAGCCCACGCAAGACAACGGCCTGGATCAAGCGCGCCATATCAACCTGAAGCAATTACGCGCGATCGATATTTCCCGTATGGGGAAGAAGCAGGGCTGTCTGGAAAGTCACTATCTGAAGCTAATCAGAGAGGCTTTGATGATCGTATTGGATTGGTGAGCTGTAAAACCATGGTGAGCGACGCGGTCTGATCTAAAAGATGAAAAATAGTATAGGAGACAGCAAAACAACTGCAATCAGGAGGCTTGAGCGATGAGCGAAGCCTGGACATACCCTCTGGCGTCTCGATGACGGCCTCAGAAAAGGTATTATTCTTTGAAACCGAAGAATTTTAAAAGTCGTGTCTAACAATCGAATTCAAAGTCGTTTGAAGACATTTATTGCCAAAGCGGTAAAACACCACGTAAAGTTGATGAGCTAAATAACATGACAGATCTTATTACCACAGGCAAGCGCGCACTCACTTCAATAGAATTTCAGGGTCTTGCTGATGTTCCTCCCGAAGTTGAATGGTTTGCCAATTTGGGTAATAAAGAAACACGGCGCGCTTATGAAAATGCCTTAAAGGATTTTATGAATTTCACAGGCATTCAGCATCCGGAAGAATTCAGGATGGTAACTCGTGCCCATATGATTGCTTGGCGCGATGACCTGGTGAATCGATCATTAAGTGGCATGAGTGTACGTCATCGCCTAGCCGCCCTATCCTCTTTATTTGAATATCTGTGTGAAAAAAACACTGTTACGCATAATCCCGTCAAGGGTGTTAAACGGCCCGCGGTGGAAAGTTATGAAGGAAAAACGCCAGCATTGGGTGACCATCAGGCACGTCAACTGCTCGAAGCACCGGATAGCACGACAATCAAAGGTAAACGTGATCGCGCGATACTAGCCACCCTGCTCTATCATGCACTGCGGCGTGATGAATTGTGTCGATTAAAAATTAAAGATTTCAAGCAGGAACGCCGCGGCGTTCCTCATCTAAAAGTATCCGGCAAAGGCGGCAAAACGCGTTATGTGCCGTTGCACCCGGCGGCCAGTGGACTGATTCATGAATACCTGGATGCTGCGGAACACGGCCTGGAAGATACGGGTTCCCTGTTTCGTTCAGTCAGCAACAACCGGATTCAGGGCTCACAAAAGGCGATTACCCCGGATGCGGTTTATAAGATCGTGCGGGCCTATTCTGAAAAACTGGGTTTTAAGATCGGTGCGCACTCGCTACGCGCCACAGCAGCGACTAATGCGCTCGATCATCAGGCAGATATTGCCAAGGTGCAGGAGTGGCTGGGTCATGCCAATATTGCTACTACACGTATTTATGATCATCGCAAAACGCGGCCAGAGGATAGTCCAACGTTTAAGGTAAGCTACTAAACCTCCTGAGACTGAAGATCCTGTTAAGTCAATCTGCAACGTTATTTCTGGAATGTACTCCTAGATTAGAAACGAAGGTTTTAATTTTTGCAACAACGTCACTGAAAGCGGTAATTTTTGTAAGTTTATTTACATCCACCACTGCCCAGCTCAAAGGATGATTTAGAGCCATTTTTTATTCAATATCCCCTTCATCAATGATACAATCATTTGATTATTACAATTCACTCATTTGAAGAGGACAAGCAATGAGCGTTGAGCCAAAGCAAGTCAAACAGAAGGTGGCATCATCCGGACGCTCTTTCTTAGAATGGGGTGACACGATTCTCAAAATGCCCCCTGCGAAAAGGATCGAGATGATTCGGGGCGGGGTAAAAGTATCACTTTTGGTTGGAGCCGGCCAATACTACGGCATATCTCAAACGAGGCTCTCAAAACTACTTGGTATCTCCGATGCAACCATCACTCGGAAGATCAGATCCGGTGGTAAGCTTGGCCCCATGGAGTCTGAGAGACTGGCCCGGATTGCGCTAATCGAGGCCGAAGCGGAAGAGGTTTTTGATTCGTCAGATCTGGCAAAGCGCTGGATGCTTGAACCCAATCTGGCCTTGGGTGAGTCCCCTCTATCGCTACTGGACACCGACACGGGCGCCGATGAAGTCAGGAAAGTTCTGGCTGCCATCGCTTACGGCGGCGTTGCCTAATGTTCGCTTGGAGGATCGCCAAGAAAGGGCGAGCCCTCGACCGTACTGGGTTCGGCGCCAGTATAAAGGGGCAGCGCTGGAACAGCGCCAATATCCCAGCGATCTATGCTGGTCTCACACCCGAGATTGCGGCCATGGAAAAGCTGGTACATACTGGCTCGATCCTTCCGCCGGATCTTGTAGTTGTTCGGATCACTTTGCCGGATGACAAGACTCTCTACGAAATTCCGGTCCTTGGTGCTTTGCCAGATGGTTGGAATGCCCTTCCAGGATCGCCAGCTGCCGCCGCCTATGGTGATGCCTTCCTGCTCAAGGGGAAATATCTTGGTCTGATCGTGCCCTCGGCGGTGATTCCAGAGGCGAGAAACATTGTTATCAACCCAAACCATCCAATGATGAGAGAAGTGATGATCGAGATTATTCGCGATTTCACTTTCGATTCCAGGCTTCGTCCATAAATGTATGGGTGGGGAGGGAGAGCAGCGAAGGCAATAAACAAATCTCTCAAAACTGGATTTGGAATGTCAAGAACAAGGCGGCCAATCCAATCATAGGAAGATCAGTCACTTTGATTCTGTCTCATTAACAGGCCGTTGAAAAACCTACTAACTGCGTTAGAATTTTAAGAAACGACACTATATTTTAACTTATGCGCGGCCTTGAACCTTCTCAACAGCAGCT
>NZ_FNPQ01000083.1:0-6095 GCF_900107335.1 Nitrosomonas sp. Nm58
GTAAATTGACTGGATAGGAAGAGCCGTATGAATCGAGAGGTTCACGTACGGTTCTGTGAGCACCTGAAGGGGAAGTTCCTTCGGGTGACTCGACCGGTGGCCGATGCCCCACCATTCGGCACCGTGCGGCAGCGCGCCTACAAGATCATGCCGAAAGACGCCCTTAGGACACCGATCAACGCCTGAGTGTAAAACCGGCGAGCAAACTAGCCCTGCACTGGCAGGCGGTTGATCGTTTGGCTGAACGTATCCGCCGCCATCTGCGCCCGTTATACGTCACACTCGACTTCGCCAGCATCATGCCAGACAGTCCATGGCTCGCTGCCCTCGTTTGAGCCAAAGGGGTCTTTTCCAGGCCACAGCGCCTTTCGCAACGGCCGCTTGCTGAATGCTCGGAGGCCACACTGCCGAAGCGGTTGCGGCCGTACTTGTTGATCTACGATGCTGACGGCAAACCGACTGGTTTGCATGCCGACCGTTACGAATTTTGGCTGTATCGTCAGATCAGGAAGCATCTGAAGTCTGGCGAACTCTACCTTGACGACAGTTTGCAACACCGCCACTTCACCGACGAGCTGGTATCAATGGAGGAAAAGGCCGATCTACTCGCTCAGATGGACATGCCATTCCTACGCAAGACGATCAGTATCCAGCTCGACGCGTTGACGAATGAGCTGCGCGAGCAGTGGCTGGCGTTCAACCGCGAGCTAAAACAGGGCAAACTGACGCATCTGGCGTACGACAAGAACACTCAGACACTGACCTGACACAGGCCAAAGGCCGAGAAACACAAAGCGAGCGAGCAGGCGTTCTATGAAAAACTGCCATTCTGCGATGTCGCCGATGTGTTGCGTTTCGTCAACAGTCAATGCCCGTTTCTGTCGGCACTGACGCCCTTGCAGCCGCGCTATGCCAAGAAGGTGGCCGACATCGACGGTCTGATGGCGGTCATCATCGCCAAGGCCATGAACCACGGCAACTAGGTCATGGCACGCACCAGCGACATCTCTCTTACCATTGCTTGAGACAACTTACCAGCAGTACCTGCGCCAAGCTACGCGTTTGATCTGGATGCCCTATACGGCGCCGTCGATGGCCAGAAATTCGGCGTTGAGCGTCCAACCGTGAAGGAAAGGAACGCTAATCGCGCAAATACTTTGGACGCGGCAAAGGCGTGGTTGCCTACACGCTGTTGTGCAATCACGAGCCGCTCAATGGCTACCTTATAGGTGCACATAAGTACAAAGGCCACCATGTGTTCGATATCTGGTATCGCAGCACATCTCACTCCGACAAGCACTGCTCCCAACACGGCTCAAACCCTTTACAAAAATCGTCACTCGCACAAAAAATCACTACTATAATCTCCGTTGGAATCTGATTTCTCTAATGATGAAACTCTTTTCGAAAATCGCTCCATCATAAGGAATTCAGGTTCCTTTTGCTGCTTTTCTTATATCGAACTCACGTTAAGTATTTTTTAAATTTGCCTGTTCCCAAAACACGATCTTGGCGATCACAAAGGGTTTAATGCTGGATAATCGGTATAACCTTTCGAGCCTGGAGTATAGAACGTGGCTGGATTAGGTTGATTCAACGCAGCGCTGGCTTTGATCCGGGCTGGCAAGTCGGGGTTAGCCAAAAAGCTGGTGCCGAAAGCAATCGCATCGATTTTTCCTTCAGTAATATCTTTGTTTGCTTCCTCGGCCGTGTAATCCATATTGCCAATGAGCACGCCTCTGTAATGCTTACGAATAGGCGTCATAATGTCGCCACTTTGCTGCTGAAAAAGATCCCCTCGGATGACATGAAGATAAGCAAGATGAAACTCGTTAAGTCGCCCAGCCAGCCAAGTAGATAATCCAATGGGATCGCTGTCAATCATACTATTATAGCTGTTAAGCGGCGAGATGCGCAGTCCGACTCGCTCGCTGCCCCATACCAGGCTAATGGCCTCGAGCACTTCGAGCGTCAAACGCGCCCGGTTTTCCAGGGAGCCCCCATAGGGGCCTGGGCGCTTGTTTGTGCCGTCACGCAAGAATTCGTCCAGCAGGTAGCCGTTTGCGCCATGTACTTCAATACCATCAAAACCTGCTGCTTTGGCATTCTCGGCAGCTTTCTTAAATCCAGCAACAATACCGGGCAGCTCATCATCACGAAGTTCCTGTGGAATAACATAAGGTTTCTTTCCGTCTGGTGTCAACACTTCATCTCCTGTAATGGCAATAGGGCTAGGAGCAACAGGCAGAACACCCTGGTTGAGAAGCGGGTGGCACGCTCTTCCACCATGCCAGAGTTGAAGGAAAATCTTGCCATCGGCAGCATGCACCGCATCGGTAATCCGTTTCCAGCCAGTGATCTGATCAGGGGAATAGATACCTGGTTCCATCCAGAATGCGGAATTCCCTTCGATCACCATGGTAGCTTCCGCGATAATCAGTCCTGCACTTGCTCTCTGAACATAATATTCAGCCATCAAAGCATTTGGAATGTGCTCAGCATCCGCTCGACAGCGAGTAAGTGGAGCCATGAAGATGCGATTGGGTACCGTGATTGCACCAAGCTTTAGAGGAGTAAACAACGTAGTCATCCGCTTAAATCTCTTGAAATTGAATAACTGTCATTTTAGCCAAAACAAAAGGATAGTCGATATTGAAATGCTGCGGCCAGGAACACGGCATCAATTGAACCTGAACATGCAAACTTGAACTGATTCAAAGCCCTACCTGTTTATATTGATGCCGCTGATATTCGATCTCTCTCAAGAGACACCTCTCAAGTAACTGATTTAATATGACATATTCAAAAGGACTTTCATTAACGGCGAGTTTCATGCCCATTTTTTCAGCGCACTGAGCCAGATTCTGCAGCACGCGCTGGCGGTATCGTTCCTCATAGTAGTCTTGACCCCGATCGGTGTATTCCTCGCCGCTGGTGAGCATCGTGTAAATTAGCCGCGCCAGCTTGTGTGCAGCCGCAGTCACGGCTTTGGGCTTGTCCATGCGGGCACACATTCTTTGGAAGTGCGCGCCCAGCGCAGATTGACTGCTAGGCAATGCCGCCGCGGCCAGCTTCAAGGCTTGGGCCGCGCGGTTCGTTACCCGTTTAGTCTTGCCGCTCATTACTTTGCTGCCGGTAATCTTGGTACCCGGGCACAGTGATGTGGCCATGATTCCTTGTAGGGCCGCTTGGTAGTCATCGCATCGAATACATCTGCGATGGCGAATATCCGTGTATTCAGCGGAATAGCCTCGCCCTGGAGTCCTAGCGGATAACCACTACCATCGTATCTTTCATGGCGAAATTCAACCACCTCTCTTGTCCCGTTCAGCCAACTCGATTTGCTTAGAATTTCCATCCCCAGCGATACGTGAGTTTTCATGACTTCAAACTATTCCGATGTCAGCTTGCCAGGCTTGATCAGGATGGGATCGCGGATGCCAATTTTGCCAAAGTCATGTAAAAAAGCACCAGTAATCAGATCGTGAATTTTTTCACGCGAGAGTCCGATCGCTTCGCCTAACCTCAGTGCATAAAACGTAACCCGGTAGTTATGGCTATTGGTAGTGGAATCACGTTCGGCAATGGCGCAACCGAGTACATTCATCAACTCCAGGTTGCCCTTGAGCAGATCACCGGACAGTTTGATTAATCCCCGGTTGAGCCGTCAACACAATCGGGTACATCAGCAGAGTAGTAAATGTAATGCCAAGCGCAACAAAAAACAGCTTGCGAGCTAAATCTTCTCTAATTGAATCACGCGTCTCGCGATCGACCTGATAGATACCCTCGAAATAACCAACCAGCGAATCCCGGGCATCATGCAGTGGCGCCAGGATGACTAGCAGCAATTCACCTTGCACATAGTGAAATTCATACGAGAGCTCACTTGCTTTGGGAAATTGGTGGCGATAGCGGTCGATGTCTTGCTCGGCCAGCTCTTGCCCTGGACGAATGATTTCAAGCCTGATTTGCTTGTTGCGATCATACAATTCGACAACCAGGAAATGCTGATTGACCAGTTGCTGTGCTAAATCTGTCAACTGTTGATAAGCTACGGAGTCAAGTTTTTCCAGATTATGGGCGGACTCTCCACTAAACGTCGCAGACTCCCTCAGTGCAAGGTCGTGGACGAACTGCTGAATTCGACCGAGCTCCAGCCACGGGACAACCCCGCCAATCAATACACTGAGAAACAGCCGAACCAGAATTCTCCGGTGAATGAAACGACTCGTGGCCAGTGCAGCTTCCGAATCTGTCCTGGCGTCATCACCTTCTCTCGCCGGCACTTTTGAACTACTCATGCAGCGAGAGATCTGATAGATTGCGTTAATAATGACATTATCGAGATACCAACCTAATAGATCGTTCCAGCATAACAGTTACAGAAAACGCCGTTCGGCCTGAGCCTGTCGAGGGCCGATGTCAGTTGCTTAGCGGTTTGACAAGCTCACCACGAACGGTAATGGTTTTACTGGAACGATCCACTAAAATCGGTAACCCAAACGTCCGCCTAAAGTGTCCATCCCCTCATTGTCGTTAGCAAGATAGGCATTGGAAATATGATCAAAGTATACCGACAACGAAGTTCTGGCACCGAAGTGATAGCCAATTTCGATCGGAATATGAAACAGTACTCGTGATCCCAGGGCCTTGCGGTCATCGTGTTGAAGATGAAGTTTGCCATCGTGTATCGCCCCACCCAGCCCAATACCAAAAAACATACCGCTGGTATGCTCGTATTGCCAACGAATATCCATGTACAACTTGGAAGTATCGCCGACAGTATTTACCGACCCGCCAAAGGCGGGACGAATGGTTCCACCGATAAATTTGATATGAGGCGAGAAGATAGCTTCCAGATTGAGATCAACACCGCCCTCGCGGCGGAAACCACTCCACAAATCGTCGGTGTCATGGTGAAGTACACCGAACTTGATCTCATGCAACCATGCGAGCGCCCTTTGCTTATCTGCATATCCAGCAGACGAAATAACACAAGCAAGGCTGAAAACCCATACTTCAATAATTCGAGTGCGCATGATCAAATCGATCTTCCCTCAAATTCATATTCCCATATAGGTGTATTTAATAACATAACGTGAGTTCGACGCAAGAAAAGCTGTAAAAGGAATCGGAATTCCTTATGATGAAACGATTTTAGGAAAGAGCTTCATCACTAGAGGATTCAGGTTCCGATGGATACTATAGCGATTTTTTGTGCGAGTGACGACTTTTGCCAGGAGTTTGAGTCGTGGTGGGGTTTCATCTGCCGGGTTACCGGATGTTTAAGCACTGTTACCTGAATCAGGTATTGAGGAATGAGCCGTCCTATTATCGCTTTGTTGAACTATTGCAAGGTAACGCTGGTGCCGTTGAGCTGTTTTCTGATCAGCCGTTTTGGGCGCTGCAGTGGGATGAGCTTCATTGATTCGACCAAGATCAGTGCATGTCACAATCGTCCCATCTGGTCACATAAAGTAATGGCGGCGTTTGCTGCCAGGGGAAAGACCCGCGTGGACTAGTTTTATGGATTCAAGCTGCACTTAATCATTAATGACCAGAGGGAATTACTGAGCGTGAAAATAACGGCAAGGTAATGTCGATGATCGTGACCCGGTGTCAGAGCTGGCACGTTCCTTATTTGGGAAACTCTTTGGTGACCAGGGCTACATCTCTCAGCCACTCTTTGAGCAACTCTGGGAGGAAGGCGTGCAACTCGTCACCAAGCTGCGTAAAAACATAAGAAGCAAGCTGCTGCCGCTGTTTGACAAACTTTTGTTGCGTAAACGTTCGATCATGGAGACTGTCAACGATCAACTGAAAAACATCTCGCAAATCGAGCATTCCCGTCATCGCAGCCCATTTAACTTTTTTGTTAATCTAATAGCCGGGCTGGTAGCTTACGCATTCTAGAAGAAAAAACCTCACTTAATATCAGACCCTCTCAAGCTCTTTGACCTGGTTTAATGAATCCGGACATTCCAGTTAAGAGAAAATAGCTTAACTGGAGGAAGTAATGGTAACGAGGAAGCAATATACAAAGGAATACAAATTAGATGCGATCAGTCTGGTATTGGATCAGGGCCATACGA
>NZ_FNPQ01000072.1:0-7244 GCF_900107335.1 Nitrosomonas sp. Nm58
ACTCCATCTTTATCCGGCTCGCTCCAAATAGCAAAGTATGAATGGACCGTGCGCCACTTCGGAAATTCGCTTGGCAACATGCGCCACTGGCAACCGCTCTTGAGTAAATACAACACCGCACAAAATACTTCGTGCAAATCGATTCGACGTGGACTGGTCTTCTTGCGCGCACTTTCCAGCAGTGGGCGGATCTGCTCGAACTGTTCGCGACTGATATCACTTGGATAACTTGTTCTCATCCTGCAAATATCGCACTTTTTCTGTCAAACGAAAAGACTTTGAACAGGTTCTAAGAACAGTTATCACCATCATTGTTACTGGAAATTATTTCCCCAAAAACAACATACAAAGAAAAAAGATACAAAATCAGAAATTTGTCTACCCGACTAAACTAGACAAATCCTTCCTTTACTAAAGTTAGATTAGATTCACTTGGCATGAGGCCCATTAAAGGTGTTGGGTACATAAATTTATTGAATTATCTCCGCACTTCAACCTTATAAAAATAGTTTTCCACCATTAGTCGCATACGATCAGATTGAGTGGCATCTGAGATAGAACTTTTAAGTAACACATAATGCCTACAATTTAAGTCTTTGCTTTGCTTAAATATCGATTGAACGCTTTTTTGAAATGATGCATAAGACATTGGACTGTCAGATATCATTTCACTAACATTTGGTATCATTTTTGCATCATTGGCTCGTACATCAGGCCATCCAGGTTTAACTTCAACTGTGTCGGATTTTAGGTCTAAAGCAAACAGAGTTTGAACTTTCCCAGTTGACTCATCTGCCCAGCAAGGAGGAAAGTCGCGCCCCCCTCTCGCATTCAGCCTATTTGTAAGAAATATCACTTGTCCTTTAAGGTCTGTATTTTCTTTTTTTACTTGATCCACTGCTACCCCAGAATATTCTAAGGCATCATACTGTTTTGCCTTCTCTACTAATTCTTGCAAAGTTTTTGTTTCATCACCAACTGAAATATCTCGATTCATTTGGGCTTTGACTTGATGTCTGAGCTCTGATGAGAGCACTAAAGCAGATTCTATTGCTTCTTTAACATTTGAAGATTCTAACTTGGTTGCCTTGGATAAATGATCACGCAATTCAGT
Source organism: Nitrosomonas sp. Nm58 (assembly GCF_900107335.1). NCBI lineage: Bacteria > Pseudomonadati > Pseudomonadota > Betaproteobacteria > Nitrosomonadales > Nitrosomonadaceae > Nitrosomonas > Nitrosomonas sp. Nm58. The sequence continues at coordinate 1,115 of NZ_FNPQ01000072.1, forward strand.
AAGAGCACTTAACTCTACATTCAAATTTTCGACCTGTTTTTTTAGAGCATCGCGCTCTGATTCAATTTTCTTATTATCTAGCAGAGTTAAAATAAACTTATCCACATCGGCACTGCCTACATTCACAATTTGCTCCTCAATCACTGCCTTAATTTCATTTAATGCGATTTCTGCCTCTTGGATGGATATAAGTTGTGCAAGCTTCTCTTCTGCTATTTTTTTGTCATTGAACTCTCTATTAGCGATAAACCCAAGAAGAAGTAAAAGAATAAACGTAACTGTGAAAGCAATTTCTGTTAGAGATAGCTGAAAAACTTGATCATTTCTTTTGGCCATAAACTTTTTAATCCAATTGGTGCGAATTCATGCATTTAATAGAGGCATTTGGCTAAATAACAGTGGCTCAACCAAAATTAAGGGATGCTTTTCCTATTCCCTGCCTAGATTTCTCATCATCAGCGATTATTCTCAAACCAGCTGAGATTTTTTTTATAAAAATAAAACATAAAATTACGCAGTAATTTCATTAATCTTTATCATTGAGTCTAGCCGTTAATTTGCTTTTCAAAAGTTTTGTCGAAGCTTCTAGAGTGAGGGCAGTACAGCAGTAGATATGGTGTATAAAGAGCCCCCTCTAATATCATTAGAAATTCATTATAGTGAATTACCCAAGGAGTTTTTCCTATGTGTCAGGATACCTTTGCTTCAGTTGAAACAATGCTGTCAACTCTCGATGCCAAGAAATTGGAAGAATGGGTCGAAGCATTTATGGCTGAAGTTATCTGAATGAGGGTTTGATCAATTTTCTTCAGCAAGTCACTTAATTCAGTGTAAATTGATACTTGCCCCTGGGCTACCTCAAGAATCGATTTCTGTTGATTTGCTAAGGTGACTACTTTATCCAGGGAGGTTTCAGTCGAGATAGCTTTGGTTCTAATAGTCTTTAATGTGGAGCTCAGAATTTTCCCTGCTTCATCGACTTCACTTGCAGATTTTGCCACTCCTAGAGATATAGCGTTTACACTATTATTAAGTTGTGCCAGCGGATTAGCTAAACTCTTTGCAAAATAATCATCTGGGAAAGTTGTTGTACTTAGACGAGAAGAAACAGCCTGTGTAAAGTCATCTATCCTAGATTGTATGTTGTTCAGATTCCATGCCATGCCATTAGAATATTTATCTACTGATTCTGATAACCTTACGCTAGAAGTTTTAATTTCAGAAAGCGCGTCGGTTAATGTTTTCCGATTCTGTTCAGTTAAGTCTGAAAAGAAGGAGATGAGTTTATCTGCATGATTTTTAGAAAGCGCTTCAATCTGCAAATTTGCACGCTCGACCGAGGCCTTGATGGCTTTATCCGCTTCACTCTGAAAATCGCACATTTTTTCAAATGCGATAACTAATTGTTCACGGAATTTGTTTGAGGCCTCAATTACTGCTACTTCCGCATCTTCGATAGCATCAGAAGCATCTCGCTTAAAACTTACCAGATATACACGAACAATTAGCCCAAATACGGTACTTACCATAGCAGCACCAAAACGGATCGAAATATTATTAATTTCTGTGCCGATATTTGGTAAATCAAATAGGCAGACGATTATGGAAGTAATAGTAAAGATAAATCCGAGGTAATAGCAGGAATCAGCAAATTTATCATCAGGCACATCGTTATTCCTGTATTTAATTCCAATAGCTATATAGGCTGCCATTATCAACAATGGAATAGTAAATCCCAGCACCCAAGGATCATCTTGAAGAAACCCAGCTAACGAGAATCCAATCTTGAGAATAATCGTGATGAGAAATAGTTTTTGTATTTGAATGGAAAAATTACCTTGCATCATTACCCCCCAAGTGGGCGAATTGCAACTACGCGCGCCCCTGAATTATTGAAAAATTGCTCCCAAAACAAAGCATGTTTACGGGTCTGTAAAGAAGGAGTATTCATTAAATAGTAGAGTTCTACGCTGACATTACTCAATTCAAGTTGTGATTTCTTACCATAAGGTGATACAGCAAAATCTTCGAAATCAAATTTACTTTTATACATGTTGAATTGAGACGTGTTGTGCAACATATCAGACATGATGATGAGTTTTTTTTCACCTTTAACAGCATGCTTTTGGAATCCATTAATAGAAACCAACTGAATCATTTCAAAGATTGGAGATTCTTTAGCATGCTTTGCTGACACAAGCTCTTCAGATTTCTGGAGCAGTGGTGTTAGAAATTTCTCTTGATATTGCTTCTGTAATATCGAAACTGTTGTCGTCCAATGACTTTTCTCTTTGCCATCTCCTGGATTACATAGCTCCACCAGAGGTTTAGCATTATTCTGGAAATTTTCACCTAATGAAAAAACAGAAAACAGATAACCTTCAGGGAGTTTATGCCTGACTATACTTTCCAGCTCTACTTGAAAAGCTTCTTTCTGAATAAAACTAAGCGGATCGGTTTTGTCAACTAATAAAATATAGTGTCCTAGAGGTCCTTCTGATGGACATAGAGTTTCAGAATTGAGATCGTCCTTTGCGGTGACGAGAAAATATGCAGCTAAACCAACAATGAAAAGAGCCATTAGAAGAGCTGCAGAGCCCCATAACATATGGCTCCTTCTTTGTTTCTTTTCACGAATACTAATTCTTGCCATCAAGAGCTCCTTCAATAGAGAAATGAGTATCAAGTGGCTTTAGTCGATCAAATTGTGAATTGAATGAAGCTTGAATATTAGCTCTCAATGTTTGTGATTTAGATAGGAGATCATCTATCAAGACTTTTATGGAGACCGCAAGTCCTTGATCCGCTGAGATTTCAAAATTGGGAAACTTTACTGGCTTAAGATCTGGTTTTATATTATTGAAGTAAGCAGGCCTCTGATTCTCGCCTCGATGAACATCATTGTGGCTACGAAATAATTGCAGCAAAGCATTAAGAGAATTATCTGCGTCGTGAAAGGCGTTTTGAAGCCTTGATACAGTCGATATCTTGTCTTGAATTAAGCCTTCATATGTTGCAAGAGCGGCTTGAAGTCGTCTAATTTCATCATCTAAATACTCGAGTTTCTTTTCCTTCAAATTATTAAGCTCTGAGCGGAGATTACCTAGCTCTTCTTCATACTCTTCCAACCCCGAAATAGCATTTCTTGTGACTTTTCCGTAGCCGGGATAGATATCGTCTATAAAAAATCCATCAAGTGTTGCAGCGATTCCAAAAAACAAAGTCAAGGAGAAGAGCAGCCATGAAAATACATCTCGAAGTGTAAAAGGAGCTATTTGTAATGCTTGCAAGGCAACAATCGCTGGATCAGTTACTCCCATGCTGAGGCTATCTCTAAAATGTGCGATCGTAAGAGCCATAGCCATCAATAAACTTGCTGCAATCAAAATAAATATTAATCCTAAGATTTTTAAGCCTAAATGTTTGTGAACAACCCATTTGACAAGAAATTTACCAAAACAAAAGGCCAAGCAGACATTCATAGTTGCAAGAATCACTGCATAGGCAAATCCCCCAATCAATCCTGTCGAGATTCCCTGTGAAAAAAAACCAGCATTAAACAACCCTTCAAGAACCACCATCAGGATTAGTAAAGAGTAGAGAAAAAACTTCCTGCTTGAAGAAGGATAATCTGCTTCCCTATCTAGGTTGTTACTCTTTTTGAATGAAATCAAAGCAGCTTTATACTCCTTTGCTCTGTCGGCCAGATCTCTTAGAAGATTTTCTCGTTCAGTTATGATGGCACTAGCCTCTCTTTCAAATTCCTGATCAACTTGCAATGTTCGATTTACTTCATCAGTAAATTTAAACTTTGCCATGTCATTGTTAAGAATATTTAATCTCAACATTGCCCAATCAACATAATCTTGGCGAGCTTTCTCGACACGCTGTAAAATCAGGGATTCTGGGCCACTAAGTGTTTGAGCATTCGCAGATGGAAGACCCAACTGGCCGAGTGTTTTTGCCTGTTCTTCTAAATCAAGCTCTTTCGAAAGTTTAAGCACATCGAGTGGATATAAATCGGGATGGCCTTTCTGTGGTTTTTTATTGGAGGAAGTGCTGAACCATTTCCAAAATGATCTCATTAAGCCCATATTATTAGTTTTTTCCTTCTGTCATTTCTTTGCATTCCAGCAAGATTAACTATCACTCAACTGGTTTAGTTTATTCTATTGAACTATTTCATATATATAACATTGGCATGTCACATTAAGCATCAGGTAATATGTGGTTACAATTATTGAATAGCGAAAGTGATGCATTGTTTCTGCTATTTATCTGAAAGAATCGTCTCTCAAAGCGCTCTAGGGTCTTTTAATTCTAACTATTCAGCTTATTCTGCATTGATTTTAATAAGTACATATCTTTAATAAGCAGCATAAATTTGATATAAATCCTTTATCACTAATGACATTTGTTAATTATTGTTTTGTACCTGATAAAAGGTTAATGTCCCTTATAAGAACATGACAAAGGAATTGAGGTATTTTGTTAAATATGAAATTCAACAATCATAGGAAGCATGCTCTGTTACAAACGTCTTTCTTGTAGAAGTGCTTGTATAAAGGCAGAAGCTTGAGAAATAAGAATGCGACCTTGTTCAACCTGCTCGATCAACCTGAATGCTTTATCTGGAGAAATTGCATCTTTATCAATTAATTCCCTCATGGAAAGAATGAAGCGAGTTCTCTCTGCATCGTCAATATTCCCCGATCTTTCTTTAGCTTCCATATTCCTGGTGTCTTCTCTGTATTTCTGCAAAAGCTCCAATTTGCGTCCTTCAGATAATCCACCACCATGAATCATCCTTGAAACCCCATAAGCCATTGCTCCTCCAGCCGCAGCACAACCAATAATCCAGCCAACAGGCGTTGCTGCCACTACCGATACACCAAACCAACTTGCAGCTGTGGAAAGTCCAAGAATCGATGTTGCTCCAGCTGACATTGCTAATGTTCCTGCAGCAGCAGCTCCTAATACAGTGCCGGTTATCGTAATGCCTGTATCGCCTAAGATACGTACCTTGTCATTTGGATTTTTTTCCAATTCATCTATCATTCTAATGAGCTGCTTTTTCGTAACTTTTGGCATTGCGGACATTTCAAATGCCTCTTAAAGATTGACCATTGAATACTGTATTGAAAATATCAATGAGTAGTTTGAAAAATTCTTTTGCTATCTCAATTAAATCTTGAGTTATAGAAATTAGGCTCATATCAGTGTTGACAGACGCCCCTTTGTCAAGCTTGTCGCGCCGATGTCCCGCTATTGCACCAATAGTTATACCCAGTGCTGTTGCAATAGGTGCCAAGTAGGTCCCTAAGAATGGAATCATGCTGACTAGCACTCCGATCGCTGCTCCTACAGCAATGCCAATAGCAAGACTGGGATGTGCCTTAACAAATTCGATAATTTTGATGAGGATGATTTTTCCAATGCTGATAGTGCAATTAGCAATTTCCACTGTAGTTTCGACAAAACTTTTTAATCGAATAGCTACTTCGCTTGGTAGCCCGCAATCGCGCAACCAAAGATAAAAATCACTACTTGCAATGGAATTTGCTTCGGCATCCCATAAAACCAAATCTAGACTTGCTTGTGCTGCCGTTAAATTTTGCATGCCCATAGAATCTTTCCTTATGAATATCAATACTGGCAAAAACTAAAACTGAACTTAAAGCAACAGATTGTCAGAAGTTGCTTCATTGTCGTATTTCTTTGAGCGTATGGATATCGTACTTAAGTCGTAGGAATCTTAGTCTTGAAGAAGCAGCATCAATATTCAGCTCGGTGCAAACTGGCCCTAAGACCGGCCTAGAAGCACTACTTTTTCTGAACATTGCCTCCCCGAGATCTAATGACGGCGAGCACAGGCGGGAAAAACTGGCAGGAACGGCCCGGAATTACCCAGAGCGAGTGCCGAGAATACCGGATGGGGGTAGTCATCCCCTCCCCAAATCGGCCCCACGTCGGACAACTATGCGTGCGAGAGGGGCCGGGTGACACCCGCACCCCACCCCGGTGATGTTGCTACACTAAACCGGACACATTCCTTAAAATAACTGAAAGAAGGAATGTATTTAAATGACCCAAGAAAAACCCAAAGTCTATACAGCTGAATTTAGGGAGT
>NZ_FNPQ01000085.1:0-5691 GCF_900107335.1 Nitrosomonas sp. Nm58
GATCCTGCCCGGCACTGCCGAAAATATGATTCGAATCGCCATGATGAAAATAACACTTGCAAAATGCGTCTAATGTTTTACCAGACAGCTTCTAATAAGGATTACTCATACGTGTTTGCACGTATTTTTTTTATCAGCATATCTCGATAATCTATTGAAGCATCAAAGCTAAGTTAGGGTTAGAGGTTAACCTGGCAGTCACGAGGGACGCTTAGTATGCGCGCCTAGTCCGTTTGCCAACGTTACTGATCTATGCTTTGAGGGCAAAAAAAGGGTTGAATATGCAACTACATAATCATCACCGTATGAATTGATTAATTTTTAAGGAAACAACATGGCAACAGGTACTGTTAAGTGGTTCAATGACGTTAAAGGTTTTGGCTTTATTACTCCAGATGGTGGCGGAGAAGATTTGTTTGCACACTTTTCGGCCATTAATAGTGAAGGTTTCAAGTCTCTGCGCGAAGCTCAGCGTGTCACTTTTGAAGTGATTACTGGACCTAAAGGTAAACAAGCATCCAATATTAGGCCTGTATAAAATCGAACTGGCGCTAACAAAGAACCCCGGACTATCTGGGGTTCTTTGCAACATACTTGGCTGGGCTGAGAGCTTTGACATCCTCTCCTGTCTGAAGGCGGGAGATTCCTACGGCGCTATACGCTGGCCTACATAGTCGCTTCGGTGGGTTCTTGGGCTGAGTCCCTTGCTGCGCGACTCATATCTCCGCAAGCGTTACTTTCCGCCTATCCGGCGGCAGCCTCGTGAGAGGGAAACTTACATGTATTACACGCCGTCATTGGGGGCACAATTGCCCACTGGTAGCAAGAAAGAAGATACAACAAATGCGAGTAAAAAAACAAAGCAGCTCTCGCTGCCGCGCTATCCTTCCCCGCCCTGAAGAGCGAGGTTTGCCGCGCAACTGATCAAATAAGCGAGGCATTCGAGAATTGTTAAAAGCCAAGCGCTGAGGCATGCTGTTATATATGGGATCGATCAGGGTGGAACAGTAAAGAGTAGGGAGATCAGCATACTATTGCTGCATAAAATTACAACCTGAGACAGACAACTATGAACCCTCTCCCCTCACCAACCGAAGCAAGCGCTCATATATCCAGCGATATTGATGCGGCACCTCTTCAGTAACCACATAAACTCATTGTTCATCATCTCTATCGGCAAATAAAGCATGAATAACCATCCCGGATTCAAACGGTATCCAATGGAATTTCTCATCGTGATCTTTCACTAAAAAGCTATCAGCAGGAATCAAGACGTGTCTGGGATACCAAGACTTCCATTTACCTGCTAAATTGAATCGAGTAGCACCCAGTCTCGATTAGGAGCTACCCTGCTTTTTCATTCATGCATTTTCCTCTAGCACCTGGGTGACACCGCCATGCTGCAGCATTACAGATCATAGGACTCTGAGGCCAAACTCTTCTGACTCCATCTGTCCAAATTGTTTTGACGGCATGCACTTTCAACTTTAGAGACCTTTGCAAAAGTCCTTTCCTTGATTGCTAGTTCATTGTTTTTATTAATATTAACGTGAGTTCGACGCAAGAAAAGCTGTAAAAGGAATCCGAATTCCTTATGATGAAACGATTTTAGGAAAGAGCTTCATCACTAGAGGAGTCAGGTTCCGATGGATACTATAGCGATTTTTTGTGCGATAGACGACTTTTGCCAGGAGTTTGAGTCGTGGTGGGTGTAGCGCTTGCTGGAATCCTCGTTGAAGCCGCGTCAGCGACGAGGGGAACTGTGTCTTAGTGAAGTCATGGCGATCGTGGTGGTGTTTCATCTGCCCGGCTGCCGGACTAAGGACTATTACCTGAATCAGGTATTGAGGAATGAGCGACCTTATTTTCCAGGGTTGGTGAGTTACAATCGCTTTGTTGAGCTGTTTTCTGATCAGCCGTTTTGGGCGCTGCAGTGGGATGAGCTTCATTGATTCGACCAAGATCAGTGTATGTCACAATCGCCGCATCTGGTCACGTAAAGTGATGGCAGCATTTGCTGCCAGGGGAAAGGCCAGCGTGGATTGGTTTTATGGATTCAAGCTGCACTTAATCATTAATGACCAGGGGGAATTACTGAGCGCGAGAATAGCGGCAGGTAATGTCGATGACCGTGACCCGGTACCAGAGCTGGCACGTTCCTTATTTGGGCAACTCTTTGGTGACCTGGGCTATGTCTCCCAGCCGCTCTTTGAGCAACTCTGGGAGGAAGGCGTGCAACTCGTCACCAAGCTGTGTAAAAACATAAGAAGCAAGCTGCTGCCGCTGTTTGGCAAACTTTTGTTGCGTAAACGCTCGATCATGGAAACTGTCAACGATCAACTGAAAAACATCTCGCAAATCGAGCATTCTCGTCATCGCAGCCCATTTAATTTTTTTGTTAATCTGATAGCTTACGCATTCCGGGAGAAGAAACCCTCACTTAATATCAGACTCTCTCAAGCTCTTCCAGTCGTGCTGATGTGATCCTTATGTCGAACTCACGTTAATATTAGATTTTTGAGAATAGGGTTTTGCAAAGGTCTCCCTTAGTTTCAACTTTCCCTAGTTTCTTGCATGGCTCAATTGCTCTGGCTGATTGCACCAAGCGCAATTATTCAAATCCTTGTGATTTAAGATAATCTTCATAATTACCTTTGAAGTCATTAATACCATCCGGTTTCATTTCAAGAATTCGTGTGGCCAGTGAAGAAACGAATTCCCGGTCATGTGAAATAAAAATCAAAGTGCCTGTAAATTTCTCAAGTGCGCTGTTCAGTGATTCGATAGATTCCATATCCAGATGATTGGTAGGTTCATCCATCAGGATAATATTCGGTTTCTGGAGAATCAACTTACCAAAGAGCATGCGGCCCTGTTCTCCGCCAGAAATCACGCGGGTAGATTTTTTTACGTCATCACCTGAGAACAATAATCGACCCAATATACCCCGTATCGTTTGATCATCATCATTTTCTTGTCGCCACTGATCCATCCATTCGGTCAACGACATGGTATCTTCAAAATCAGTCGCATGGTCCTGTGGATAATAACTGGGACGCGCCTTCTCGGCCCATTTTATCTCACCAGAATCCGGTGTTAAATCACCTGCAAGGCAACGTATAAGCGTAGTTTTTCCGATTCCGTTAGGGCCAATGATGGCGACTTTCTCACCGGCTTCTATGTCAAAGCTTAAATGGTCAAATAAAGGCTTATCCAATCCAGGGAAACGCTTGCTGATTTCTTTGATGGAAACAGCCAGACGATGCAGCTTATCCCTGTCATCCACTTCAAACTGGATAAAAGGATATTGGCGGCTGGATGGCTTTACATCTTCAAGTTTTATTTTCTCAATCTGCCGTGCACGGCTGGTTGCCTGTCTGGCTTTCGACGCGTTCGCAGAGAAACGACTGACAAAAGATTGCAAATCAGCAATCTGTGTTTTCTTCTTGGCATTATTTGCTAACATTCGCTCGCGAACCTGGGTCGAGGCGATCATATATTCATCATAGTTACCGGGATAGATCCGTAGCTCACCATAATCCAGATCAGCCATATGCGTGCAAACGCTGTTCAGAAAATGCCGGTCATGGGAGATAATGATAATTGTATTTTTGCTGGTATTGATGACATCTTCCAGCCAGCGAATCGTATTAATATCGAGGTTATTGGTCGGTTCATCCAGTAATAAGATATCTGGATTGGAAAATAATGCCTGTGCCAATAATACGCGTAACTTGAATCCCGGCGCAATCGCGCTCATCAGTCCATGATGCTGGGAAGATGGAATGCCTACCCCAAGAAGCAGCTCCCCGACGCGCGCTTCCGCAGAATACCCATTAAGTTCGGCAAATTGAGACTCAAGTTCGGCGGCATACAGATAATCTTCTTCAGTGGCATCCGGGTTGGCATAAATTGCGTCACGTTCTTGTTTGACGTGCCATAATTCTGCATGTCCCATCATTACAGTATCAATGACGAAACAATCTTCAAAAGCGAATTGATCCTGACGCAGCTTTCCCACCCGTTCACCGCTGTCGACAGCGACATTACCAGAAGTGGGTTCAAGATCCTTGCCGAGAATCTTCATGAATGTTGATTTGCCGCAACCATTAGCGCCAATCAAACCATAGCGATTACCACCGCCAAATTTCACGGAAACTTTTTCAAAGAGTGGCTTGGCACCAAATTGCATGGTGATATTAGCTGTTGTAATCAAAGGGTGTACCTAAGGGTTATTATTTCAAAAAAAGCTGACATTCTAAATGTTTTCTAGTGTTACGTAGCGCGTTGGCGCTCTTTCAATATGAAATGAGTCTAAGCTGTGATATATCAAATATGGAGTGCAGCGGATTAACTAGCAAGAAGTTCTGCAAAAATTGGAGTCCAGAAACGCAACTGATGCAGATCGTCAATCTTACTTATTTAAATTCTGTGTAAAGCTAAAGGAAATTGTCACCAAGGCCGTGATAACGGCACTTTGATCCCGCCAAAAGACAAGCTATTGATATAACTTCATGATTTATAGATGGCTCCCCGACCAGGGCTCGAACCTGGGACCTGCGGATTAACAGTCCGTCGCTCTACCGACTGAGCTATCAGGGAATATAAGACATAAGTAGCGCATATTCTAACGTTTTGGACGCTACTGGTCAACCTATTCAAACACCTCTTCAGATAGCTTAATAAGTTTCAGCTACTTATTTTTAGGTAGCGGACCTAATGATATGTGTTGTCAAATATGGAGTCCATATGATTAAGCAGCGAGTAGATTTGCATAGTATCGCTGTGTAAATTCTGCTGGCGATAGGTAGTCCAATTTTTCCTGTTTGCGCTGCCGGTTATAAAAGATCTCGATATATTCGGTAATCTCCTGTTTTGCTTGCAGTCGTGTTTTGAATTTTTGATGATGTACCAATTCGTTTTTGAGGGTTCCCCAGAAGCGCCCCTGAGGTATCCCCGAAAAATGTCATTAAGAAACAATGTGTTGTTGGATGGAATTCAGATAAAAATAAGATCAAGCCGGTCTGAGCATAAAATTTCTTTCTAAAATAATAACCTGGAAGGATAAATTTATGTCGATTATTGAACTGCTGCATAACTTATTGAAATAAAAAGTTCCCGGCATTCATGCTACCCGTCTCCAAGCTCTGATGGCTGCTGTTCAGGCTGGTTTGAAAGGAGCGTCTGTATCGATTACGCAGCTCGGGCGGTCGCTTTCCTGACCTGCCTATATCAAATACAAAATCAAACGTATGGATCGCTTAGCCGGCAATTACCATCTCAACAGCGAACGCATGGAGATATACGGCACTATGACCCGATAGCTATTGCAATCCCTGCCCCTGCCCTTGATCCTTATCGACTGGTCGCCCCTGACAACAGATCAGCATCAGCAACGCTTACGAGCAGCTTTGCCTACGGGAGGGCATTCCGTTACCTTGCACGAAGAAATTCATCCCGTTAAGAAACTGGGCAACCGTCGGATACAGCAGCGATTTCTTAGGAGTTTGCAAGCATTGCTACCAGCCGATGTAGCGCCTATCATCGTTGCTGATTCTGGATTTCGCACGCCATTCTTTCGCGAAGTTGAAAATCTGGACTGGCATTGGCTCGGGCGAATCCGCAATCGCGATTTCATTGCCCGGGTCAACTGGCCTAACGATTGGCTGGCGGCAAAGTCACTCTACGCTA
>NZ_FNPQ01000087.1:0-5074 GCF_900107335.1 Nitrosomonas sp. Nm58
AGAAAAAAATAGCTTCAAAAAACAATCGAAATACTTGCGGTCCTTTAAAAACAGAATCTCAGACTGAAAGTGCCGTATTTTTCAACGGCCTGCTAAAGCTTCAAATAAACATACTTAACAGGTAGAGAAATCAATCACATGATCTGGAAGATCATTGCTCCGGGTTATTGAGAAACCTTTACTTTGGTTGAGGTCACAAAGATAAGCCGGTCAAATGTCCGATTCAGGGTTTTGCTGGTAAAGTTATGCATCGACATATTTTCAACAAAGCGGATATGATCACCAACATTGACTTTGGTAGTAGGCGCTGCAATCCAGAAACGCTTGCCACCATTTTCCAGTTCCATATAGGTATAGCCAGTAGTATCCAGTACCGATACGACTATACCTTCATCACCTGGTAATTTCTCTGCTTTAGCGGATGAAGTATTTGCGACATTTTTGTCAGTCTGATCGGAGAAAACAGATGCCGGTTCCAGTAAAAAGGTCGTAAAGGCGAGAGTCATAATCAATAGCAGTTTTTTCATTGTTTTATTTTTCTTAAAAATCAGAAACGGAAAGTATATTGAGTATAGAAGAAATCAGGTGAAATGCCAGGTCGCCGATTTTCAATAAAATTACCTGTGAATAGTTTGGAATATCCGACGAGCACGTCGTGATGGCGACTTACATGAAAATTCACACGGAAATCAATTTCATCACCGATATGGCTACCTGATTGCCCTGTTGCATCGCGCAAAGTTCCCATGCCAGCAGCATTGTAAAGAAAATCACGCTTGTTTGCTAAATAAAATCGATGATACTGTGCGATAAATGTGAACCAGGGTTGAGGATGTAACGTTACTTGCGCATTGAAATCATGCATGTTCTGACGTCCCACCTGATCCATATATCCTAGATAATAATGTCCAAATGGAAAAAGTTGATTAAACGTGTTTGTTCTACCATCTTGCGGGTTGCTGTCGCCGGAGGCGAAATCATAGCGTAACCAAAACTGGGGGTTCATAGGAAAGGGAAGATGATATCCTACACCCGAAGCTACCGCAAAAGCTGATATATCAAGATGGGAACGTCTGCCAAACTGGTACATTCCTTCAAGTTCGTATAAAAACCGGTTGTAATCACCTGCTATCCGTCCTCCCACAGTTTGTAAGACTGAATCGCCTTGCAAGATATTGCCACTCAGAATATCTGCCGACTTAACAACTCGGTTATCAATCAAACTGAGAATATATAGATCGAGCAATTGACCTTTCATTGGTTTATACGTGCCCCATAAGCCAAAAAAATTCCGATCAAAGTCCCAATTATCGAACTCATTCTTCTCTGTTGTCATAGGCCTCATAAAAAAGGCATCCAAGTCAAAAGCAGGGGTACGCCAGGATGTCTTGATACCTTGAAAGGTTCGACGTGTGTTGGCCCAGTCTAAAGTAGAGATCAGTCTTTGAGAGCCATAAAGTAATTCTTGTCGACCGATCCGCATATACGCCGGGCCATCCAGGAACTGTCCTAACTTGATATCTGCGAAAAGATTCAGCATATCAGTATAATTTTTATCAATGGCTAACGCAGGTAAATCTTGACCGGAGGTGCGCGCATCTAGGAATTCAGCAAATAATCTAAATCTGTCCTGATACCAAAGATCTGCATGGAAACGTGTGCGAAATAGATGATATCTATTGTCAGCATCAGGTGCATTAGCATTACTAAAACGCATATCCGTTTCGTGCATGTATCGGTACCAGAATTGACCCCCAAAGGAGAGTAGCCAGTCATCATTTAGATGAATACGTTTGAGTGGATCAAAAAAATCTTTTTCATGATCAGGTTTTTCGAGGTAGCGAAAATCAATATCAAACGCAGAGGTTGGAAGCAATGCAGAAGGAGCATAGGGAGAAATCGGCGGAGTTTCGCGTTTATTTCCCGTGATTAAATCCCAGAGTGAATAATAACCAGGACCAGCAGGCGGTATCCCGAAAATTCCTACGCGCGGCAGTGCTGTTACTGGAGGTGTTTGTGACCAGTTAAAGTTCTGGCTAGTCGAATCTGTAGATTCTGCAGAGTGAGCCTGAAACGTGACAGCAGTGGTTACTAAACTCAAAATTAGTTTCAGGAAATAAATTCTTGCTAGAGAGCAAAATTTTAACTTGATACCTCTGAAAGAGGTAGATGAAAACATTATTTAGTTACCCTCCCCGGTATTTTTATATTCAATCAATATTTCTTGGCAATTGAACAAAAATTATATTTTTTTGATTTTGATGCATATTTTAACAAAAATTTATTGAAACCAAATAAAAGATGCTTCTCCATTATTTTTGCTTTTTTAAGTTACATTTTTCAGCAGACTGCTTATTTTCTCGATACTGTCTGTATCGAAGATAGTGGATGAGCAATGAGGAAAAATTTGTAGCCGCTATGAAGTAAATACTCGTGAAGGAAGTGTAATAGTTTTTCCATTTGATCGAGTGTCAAAATATCATGTACAGCCTTGCGTTCTTTTATATGATACTCAACCATTGCAGTAAAAGCGTCTGCATACACTTTACCTAATTTACGTAGCGTCACATCTTCAGTGCCAGGTTGCATTTTTGCTTTTCGAAAAGCGTGGTGGCTTTTGTGCATCTTTTCTTTAATTTTTTCATGTTCTTTTGCGTCTTGCATGTGTAGGCGGGCGATTTTGCCGAGCTGTTCGTTACTAAGCTGGCAGTGCATCCGCATGAGATGCAATCATGTGAGCATAGCTATGGCCATGCGGCATCATCATGTGACCATGCATTCCATCGCCATAACAATCACAATCACCATCTTTAATCTGAACATTGCATAAATCGGACAAATAATGCTCCAAGCGTTTGATATAATGGGAATTACTGAGAGACTGTTTCGTAAAAAAATGCCTGCAATTGCTCGCCCCGCTGCCAATTCTGTCCCAGAACAACTCTGCTTTAATTCCATTCCCGGCTTCACAGTTCGCGCCGACTTTGCTGGAGGGGAGCTCTCCTCTGATTTTGGTGCAGTGGTATTGGATGCAGTCGATCATCGTATCGGCCTGATAGATTGCCTGACTGCCGGCGATTTCCGGCCCACGCGATGCGCGCTATATCCTCACCTCCTGCGGGATTTGCTGAAACAGCGCGTATTTCAAATTACCTCAGGTTATGAAGACGGCAATGATACCGATACCTTGCGCGCCGACCCGCTGTTTAAGCTGGCGGCAGGGCGCGCACCGCTGGATACCGGTAATCCATTGGCTTGTAGCGCAACACACTCCCGCCTGGAGGGATCGCTGCGCCGCAGCGACCTCTATCGGGTAGCCAGAGCACTGATCGAACAGTTTGTCGCCACTTACAGCGAGGCGCCGAGCAGCATCACGCTGGAGATTGATCATACCGATGATGCAGCGCACGGTCAGCAGGAGCTTGCCTTTTACAATCATTACTATGGGCACTATTGCTACCTGCCACTGCTGGTGTTTGAGGCTGAGTCAGGCGCCTTGGTGGCTTCCGTGCTACGCCCCGGTAAGCGCCCAACGGGTGCCGAGAATGCCATGATCATGAAGCGAGTGCTGCATGTTTTGCGCCAGCACTGGCCGCATACCCACATCCTGCTGCGCGGCGATGGGCATTTCTCCAATCCAGAGCTGATGAAGTTGATCAGTGAAATTGGCAATGCCGATTTCATCTTTGGCTTGGGCGGCAACGCCGTATTGTCCGCCAAAGCTGAGGGACTGATGAGGAATGCGCGCGGTCATCTTGCGTTGCATCAGTCGATGGCTGCTCAAGGGATGGGGCCGGTCGTGTCGTCAGTGCGCCTGTTCGGTGAATTCGACTATGCTGCCAAATCCTGGCCGCAAGCGCATCGCGTGGTGCTCAAGGCCGAGGTGCTGGCAGGGAACACCGGGCGGCCAGCCGCAGATAATCAGCGTTACGTGGTCACGTCGCTGCGCAGTTCCACTCCCGGCGCACTCTACCAGCAGGTGTATTGCCAGCGCGGACAAGCGGAGAATTGGATCAAACAAGTGAAGGCCGATTTGAAGTCAGACCGCACCTCGGCTTCAAGCTTCTTCGCTAACTTTGCACGCCTATTACTGACGGCCGCAGTTTATGTCCTGCACCAGCAGCTGCGCGTTTTGGGCTTGCACGATGATACCGAACTGGCGAGCACACAGCCAAAGACAGTCATCCTTTCGCTGTTCAAGATTGCCGTACGCGTCAAACAATACAAAGACCGGGTGTTGCTACACCTACCCAGCGCCTGTCCGGTCAGGGCGCTGCTGACAAAAGTCTGTCAACGACTCGTCTCAGCCCGCAGGAAATCTGCCATGCTAGCCTCTCCATAACCCGGCACGTCCGGCTCACGAGACGATGCCACCCCCTTCCCAATAACCAGTTCACGCTCAACCTTGTCGCTAGGGGTAGGGGAGATATCGCCTAAAAATCAAAAAATAAGGGGGGTGGAAACCAGAGAAGGTAACAGAAAATTTATGCAACGTTCAGGTTAGTCTCCTTCCCACATTTAACGCAAATAGGGCCTCTTTAAAATACCGGATCATGCCGGTCATGCCGGGTTACTTCCGCCTGCTCAAAACGGTTTGCGCCACACCAGATTAAAAGCATGAACTGCAGAAGCAACTGAATGGGTGCATAACCTCGATTACTGCCAGGCTGCGGCAAGCCACAGCTTGCCGCAGCCACATTGAATCCAATCCGATCCAGCATCCGCTTCATCAACCCCATGCCACACCCCAGGTCGTTATCTCTTTATCGGTAAAGCGAAGCTCAAAATCCACGAAAATCCTCCGGAAGAAAACGTGCGCCAATCGGACTAAACTAATTCAGTAAATTATCTTTGTTTTTAATAACTTATTCTAATGGCTTCCATTGGAAAATTTCCCTAATGGAAAATCTGAGTTTAAGAAGCTGCCTGGCAAAACGATTTCCATTAGAATCAAGTATTTTTTGATAGTAAGCTAAGAAATGTCATACAAAACGGATATAAATGATGAGGAATGGAACTTGATAAAAAAGAGTTTGATCCTGTCAGCAAACGAGGCAATAGCCATAAACATAGC
>NZ_FNPQ01000063.1:0-9766 GCF_900107335.1 Nitrosomonas sp. Nm58
CACCGAATGGATCGTTGCTGGTTACAGGGAAAACTGGGCGATGCGCTCCATGCAGTACTGTGTGCAACGGGTTACAACCTACGCTGGTTGCTGCGAGCAATGGTTCGCCTGGGGCTGAAGACGGCTTTTTTACGCATTTTATTGCTTCAGCTGGTCAATTCTATCAGGAGCGAACTTCTGACTGTTGATGTGAATACTCGGCATGTTAAATCTATATTAGCAGCCGGGTGAATTTTGCAGGGCCGACTATATACGGGAGCAGATAACGAAGAAGAGAACCAGAGCTGTGATCCCAAGAAAGTGCAATTCGGTAAAGGGTAATGCAGATATGGATTGGGGCTTGTATAGATACCGGCATTGGGTGGACGCTTTTAGCTAACATATACTGAATAGAATTTATAGGAATTAAAATCACCTTCTTCCTAATAAACCCTCGCTTTGCCAGGGGACATTTACTATCTTATTGCAGTCTAATCTTAAATCCTTACTGCACTACACCCCCTTTCCTACACCGTAATAACGATCTTTCCTATAGGATGATTCTGTTCAAGAAAATTCTGTGCGGTTGCGGCTTCTACTAGGTTAAAGGTATGTGCTATCTCAATCGTTAGTTTATTTTCATCGAATAAAGCCGCACAGTGTCGCAGTATCTCACCTTGATGCAGCTTCGCCTCTTCCAGATCCATCAGCGCAGGTGTCAGCATCAGCTCAAGACTGAAACGCACATTGCGCTTCCGCGCTTCGCTCCAATCGGTAGCAGGCGTAGGCTGTAAAATGGTTACTACGTCACCATAAGGCTTGACACAATTAAAGCAGCTTTGTAATACATCCGGACCGACCGTATCAAATGCAATATCCACACCATTACCAGCAGTCCACTGCACTACCTCTGCCACCACATCTTGTGTTCTATAATTTATTATTTTGTCGACACCCAATCGTGCCACGAAGGCAGCTTTTTCTTCGCTACTCACTGTTGTTATTACTTTAGCATCGGCAAGTTTTGCCAACTGAATGGCCGCATGACCTACACCACCCGCACCTGCGTGAATTAATACTGTTTGGCCACTGATTACGTGGGTTCGGTCATGCAAGGCTTCCCACGCAGTAATAAAAACCAGCGGCGCTGCAGCCGCTTGTACAAATGATAAAGAACGTGGTTTCAATGCCAGCAAACTGGCATCTACTAGCGCATACTCGGCATAAGTGCCCTGGCGTTGATTAAAACCCGGCTGTGAAAAATAAACCTCATCCCCGGCTTTGAAATTCTGCACAAGAAAGCCAACAGATTCCACGATGCCTGCACCATCACAACCTGGAATAACGGGAAAAGAAACAGGAAAGCGCTCGGGCGCAATTCGAATCTTAGTATCAATCGGGTTGACACCGATAGCTTTGATACGAACAAGAACTTGATTCTTACCGCAATGACTGGGAGTCTCTATATCACCGTACTGCAAAACACTAGACGAACCACCTTTTTCAAAATATACCGCTTTCATAACAGCTCCAGCATTATCTTTTTATTGGGTATTAAATATTGGTCAGACCACTCCAGTAGTTTGATTTATTCTGCAGCGCAGAAATATCATTTAACAGATTAGTTTCCAAATAGTTTAACCACAATCATTCAGAATACCGTCTTTTTGTTAATTTTTTATTCTAATTTCAAAATATTATATAAAAAAATACCATCACTTATGCCAAATTCAGGTGATGGTATACATTAAATTTATGGTATCAACAATTTGGGATGCCATCAACAATACCAATAAAAATGAGCACTTAAGGATGCTTCTAATTTCCGAAAATTGCCAAACACAAAAAACCCCGATTTCTCGGGTGTTTTCAGTAATTTCTTGCTTCTATATGCGAGTAGTCGCCAGACTAGGAATCATTCCCATTCAATTGTAGCGGGCGGTTTGCCAGAGATATCATAGACAACCCGGTTAATACCGCGTACTTCATTAATAATTCGGTTAGAAACCTTACCTAGCAAGGTATAGGGCAATTCTGCCCAGTGAGCAGTCATAAAATCCTGAGTTTGGATGGCGCGCAGTGCGATGACATACTCATAACTTCGACCATCGCCCATTACCCCTACTGACTTTACTGGCAGAAATACCGCAAAGGCCTGTGAGGTTCGTTCATACCAACCAGAAGCTTGGAGTTCTTCAATAAAAATCGCATCCGCCTGGCGCAACAGATCGGCATATTCATGTTTCACTTCACCCAAAATTCTGACGCCTAATCCAGGTCCTGGAAAGGGGTGACGAAAGACCATATCGTGAGGTAAGTCCAGTACCAAACCTAATTCACGAACTTCATCCTTAAATAACTCACGCAGTGGTTCGAGCAATTTAAGGTGTAACGTGTCCGGGAGCCCTCCTACATTATGATGAGACTTGATGGTATGTGCTTTCTTGGTTTGACTGCCTGCTGATTCAATCACATCAGGATAAATGGTTCCCTGCGCCAACCATTTGGCATCGGTAATTTTTGCTGATTCACGTTGGAATATCTCGACAAATTCCCGACCTATAATACGGCGCTTTTGCTCGGGATCAGTAACACCCTGTAATTGCTCCAGGAATTGTTTGCTCGCATCAATGTGAATCACTTTAACATTGAGATTCTTGGTGAATATTTCCATGACCTGTTCAGCTTCATGCAAGCGTAATAAGCCGTTATCCACAAAGACACATGTGAGTTGATCGCCAATTGCCCGATGAATCAGTACGGCTGCTACAGAAGAATCGACACCGCCTGACAGGCCCAGGATCACTTTGTCGTTACCAACCTTAGACTGGATTCTGCTAATCGATTCTTCTACATAATCGGGCATATTCCAATCATAACCAGCGGCGCAAATGTTATGAACGAAGTGCTCAATAATAACTTTGCCCTGTAAGGTATGCGTTACTTCCGGATGAAATTGCAGACCGTAAAATTGCCGCACCTCATCAGCCATCGCTGCGATCGGTGTCGCAGCATTACTTGCAATGACTTTAAAACCCGTGGGTAATCCAACCACATTATCCCCATGGCTCATCCATACATCGAGGACTATTTGGCCTTCTGGGCTGGTACGATCACGAATTTCATCAAAGAGTTTACAATCTTGGAGATATAGTTCGGCATAGCCAAATTCACGCTTTTTAGCGCTTTCTACACATCCACCCAATTGCGCAGCCATTGTCTGCATACCATAGCAGATGCCCAAAACAGGAACACCCAGCTCAAAAACAATTTGTGGCGCGCGCGGAGTATCTTCAATGAAAGCAGACGCAGGCCCCCCCGACAAAATAATGCCTATGGGAGAGAAATCTATAATAAACTGAGGATTGACATCATAAGGATGTAGTTCACAATAAACATTGGTTTCTCGAACACGACGAGCGATTAACTGGGTATATTGGGAACCAAAATCCAGAATAAGAATTTTCTGGTGCATAAAGAGATTTGCTTTTATTCGACCTGATAATTAGGTGCTTCTTTGGTAATCTGCACATCATGAACGTGAGATTCACGTATGCCAGCGGAGGTAATTTCAATAAACTCTGCTTTAGCATGGATTTCTTCAATAGTACTACAGCCCAGATAGCCCATGCTCGAACGCACTCCCCCCACTAACTGGTGAATGACAGAGGAAATCGGCCCTTTATAGGGAACACGTCCTTCCACTCCTTCTGGAACCAGCTTATTGGTATCTTGAAGCTTACTATCCTGAAAATAGCGATCACTCGACCCTTGTTGCATGGCAGAAAGTGAACCCATACCACGATAGCTCTTATATGATCTTCCTTGAAACAATTCAATTTCACCGGGTGCTTCTTCCGTACCAGCAAATAATCCACCTAACATAACAGTGCTGGCTCCTGCTGCAATCGCCTTGGCGATATCGCCTGAATAACGAATACCACCATCTGCTATTGCGGGTACGCCTGTTCCATCCAATGCTCTGGATACATTCTCAATGGCCGTAATCTGTGGCACCCCTACTCCGGCAACAATTCTAGTGGTACAGATCGAGCCAGGACCAATACCAACTTTCACTGCATCCACTCCGTTATCAACCAGTGCTTTGGCTGCCGCCGCAGTAGCAATATTACCGCCAACAACCTGGATTTTAGGAAAATGGTCCTTAACCCAGCGTACATGGTCAAGCACGCTCTGAGAATGCCCATGCGCAGTATCGACCACCAAAACATCCACCCCAGCTTCTATAAGTGCTTCTGCTCGTTCGTAGCTACCCTCACCGACGCCTATTGCCGCACCTACCCGCAACCGTTCCTGCTCATCCTTACTGGCATTTGGGTATTCTGTTGTTTTAGTAATGTCTTTGACGGTAATCAGTCCACGTAACTCAAATTCATTATTAATCACCAGAACTCTTTCCAGCCGATGCTTATGCAGTAAGGTCAAAACCTCTTCACGGGAAACGCCTTCTTTTACTGTTACCAAGCGTTTCTTAGGTGTCATGATATTTTTGATAGGCTGATCCAGATTGGTTTCAAATCGAAGATCCCGGTTAGTCACAATACCCACTACTTTGGAATTTTCAACGACAGGCAATCCGGATATCTTATGTTGCTGGATCAACTCAAGCACCCCTCGCACTGTCATATTGGGGGGAATCGTTATAGGATCCGTCACCACACCGCTCTCAAAACGTTTGACTTTAGTAATGTGTGCGGCTTGTGTTTCTATCGACATATTTTTGTGAATAATGCCAATACCCCCTTCCTGCGCAATGGCAATAGCTAATTGCGCCTCGGTAACGGTATCCATTGCTGCGGATACCAGTGGAATTTTGAGTTTAATGCTGCGGGTTAAGTGAGTAGTTAAATCTACATTTCGGGGTAAAACTGCTGAATGAGCAGGAATGAGTAAAACATCATCAAAGGTGAGGGCTTTCTGAATCAGTCGCATGTTAACGATCCTTTGCAAAGCGATATTATAACGAAACCACACATAAATATTGCAGAAAGTCCATAGCTACAGAAATTAACCACATTAAGCATACTGATAAAGTAACTCCCCTCATTTTCTAAATTGCTTGCTAAATGACCAGATAGCGATCATCGCCAACGTATTCTCAAGAAGCAACGCTCACTTTCGAAGCCAGATCTTCAGCCAGTTTTACAAGACCCGCACCCCCTTCAAGTCTATCAAGAAAGCGCTGGGGAATTCCAGATAAACCAGTTTGGGCACCTGTGAGCGCGCCCGTTAGAATCGCACGCGCCTGGTTTTGCCCTCCGCCATTAATCGCATGAAGGACGGCTGATTCGAAATCATTATGAAACCGGGCTGCCAAGTAATAAGCAGCCGGTAACTGATGATAGATAGCGCACGGCATGCCATAGACAATGGACACTTTCCACGCGGGCGCTATGCGGATTTCTGGATCTGCTACAGCTGCGGCCATATAAGAAGGGGTAAGCAATGCATCCGGAGAAGCAAAGCGGCCCGCGCGCGGAGGATCAGGATCGCCAAGGCGTGGCGGCTGCAAATCGTCGTGCGTCACTGCATGAAAAGGTAGTGCACCATTTTTCACTAGCTCCATAAGTTTTCCTGACAATTCAGTATCAAGCGCATGCCCTTGAACCAAAAGACCCAGCACAGCACCATAAGCTACGGTCATCGAAACCACCGTATCATCAACCTGGGTTAGCGTGGTATTGTCTGTAATAGCTGCTGCGAGCTGACTTGGTTGAAAAGCATAGCGCACAGCTATCGCCAACGTGCGCTCGATCGCTTCGGTCGTATCCGCATGACTACCTGTTTGTCCCCATGGCCGCTTCTGCTGTACGCGGCACCGCCATGCTTCACGGATCGATTGGCTGGTGTAGCCGCCAGGCCCGCACACGGGCGTGCCATCAAGCAGTGGAAACAGCTCTTCATCCATTCGCTGGCAGAAATCATCTTGATCGTAGCCACCGCAATCGACCAGCGAGCGAACCGTCAAAGCCAGAATGAAACCTGCCTGTGATAATTGACCAGCCTTACAGCCTACATGATAGCGATTGGGCTTGGGATCAGTGTAACCATCAATCCAATCACCGTAATCATTACGCAGTTCGTCGAGATTGTAATACCAATGGGGGCCTAGACCCAAAGCATCGCCAATGAATGCACCCATGATGGCACCCATGGCACGATCTTGAATATTTTTGTTTGGCATGTTTTTCTCCTATTGCCTCTCAGATGGTGTGAAGAAATCGGTAGCGAGTGTCCCACGCGCAAATCGGACAGAACGCAGCGACAAAAAAACGAATAGGGTAAGTTTAGATGAAGTCACATATCAAATAGATGGGTAGGAAACAAGCACTGCCCAACACAGCGATCGGAGTGCGCAGTAGATTTATTATCGAAACTCGTTGCACTCGTTTTCACAACATCTCAGGCGACAGTGATTTCTTGGGATCGATACACATCCTGGATGGCATTCAACAATTTGACACCTTCATCGAAGGGTTTCTGGAAAGCCTTACGCCCGGAGATCAGCCCCATTCCGCCTGCTCGTTTATTGATTACAGCCGTACGCACTGCCTGATGCAAATCATCTTTTCCAGATTCTCCGCCTGAATTAATCATCCCGACACGACCCATATAGCAGTTGGCTACCTGATAACGCACCAGGTCGATGGGATGATCACTGGTAAGATCGCTATATACCTTGGTGCTTGTTTTACCAAACTTAAGCGCAGTAAAGCCACCATTGTTTTCTGCCATTTTTTGTTTAACGATATCCGCTTCGATCGTCACGGCAAGATGATTGGCTTGGCCCGTCAGGTCGGCGCTAACATGGTAGTCTTTTTCTGCGGTCTTGAAAGCAGCATTGCGCGTATAAGCCCAGAGGATCGTTACCATTCCAAGGTCATGCGCATGCGCGAATGCTTCAGAAATTTCCTGTATCTGCCGGCGTGACTCCTCTGAACCGAAGAATACCGTCGCCCCAACCGCACATGCCCCCATGTCGAATGCTTGATCTACACTCGCAAATAAGGTTTGGTCATACTTATTAGGGTAGGTCAGTAATTCGTTATGATTGATCTTAAGAATAAAAGGAATTTTATGCGCGTAGCGGCGTGCCACCATCCCTAGCACACCCAGCGTGGAAGCCACTCCATTACATCCCCCTTCAATCGCCAATCTGACGATATTTTCAGGATCAAAGAACATGGGGTTGGGAGCAAACGAAGCTCCTCCTGAATGCTCCACGCCCTGATCGACTGGCAAAAGAGATAAATAACCCGTTCCTGCCAAGCGACCATGATTGTATAAAGCCTGAAGATTCCGTAACACACCCGGCTTACGATCACCAGCTGCCACTACCCGATCGACAAAATCTGGCCCAGGAACATGCAATCCTGCCTTAGGAATACCCTGACAAACGTGATTGAGCAGTTTATCTGCTTCATCTCCCAATAATCCGGCAATATCAGTCATTTCAACCTCCTTTATAAATTCTCAAGAAAAATTGCTTGATCTTGACTCTTTTTTCATCTTTCGTTGACGAAAATAACGCTGGTTATCATAGTACGATGAATCAGTATTATCAGATGACCAGCCTGGATAGCCTAACACAGGCACGGGTGTTAAATCAGCCGATGTCAAATATTCGCGCGCTAGAAAATTAGCAAGCCAAATATCAATCATGGCAATCTGATCGATCAATCCCCGTTCAAAAAAAGCTTCATTGACATGAAACAGAATACCTTTGCCTGTCATACCGAGATAAGGGCATAGCGCTTTCTCGTACAACCCATGGCCAAACAGAAAAAACTTCATTTGTTCAATGACTGCATCACGTTGCTCCCAGAACAAGGTTTTCCATTCAAAATTTTTTAGTAGTGTGATCAAGTCATCGTTGCTACTGGCGACGATGACTCCGGACTCATCAAGGAGCGTAGCCGCATCACGCAATGGACTACGCATTACTTTCTGATGCACGCTCTCCTGCAGCAAAGCACGATAATGCAACTGATTCAATGCTGCTTTAGAACGTGGGTAAGTTAACCAGACAAGGGCATTGAATAGATCATGCCAGTTGTGTTCGCGGGTTTGTATTTCTCCAGTCAAATAGATTCGAGGTTCATATCGTTGCACAAATTGGCGCGTAGCTTTTGCTTGTGGAACAAAACGTATTCGCTTGCCTGATTTTGTTGCAATCGCCCTAATGGGATCAGTATTCAATTGATTCAAGCATTCAATTCCAGGCCAATGATCAAGCTTCTCGAACGATTTCCCCGCTTCACGCACGGGCTCGAACATGGGCGAGGTCTGCAGAAAGCCTGAAACCCATTCATCTGAATGAGAACGCATCATCATTCCTGATGATTATTGACTTTAACTGCCAGCAAAATACTGAGTATCGTTGCAATGGCCGCAATGATTCCTACTGAATCATAATGGGTCAGCGCGCCATTTGCCGAAATTCCCATGATAGAACCAGCAAGTAATGAGGCCGAGCCTGCTGACAACTGTTGCACCGATATATTGAAGCTCAAAAAACTGCCCCGCAAACGAGGTGTCACACTAGCAGTCACCAGCGCCATGGCAGGAACAAACCGGCCAGAAACCAACATCATGAACAGCGTCGAAATACCCACCGCAAAAACTGTTGGCACCGGTGATAAATGCGTCACCATCAGGATAGGAAAAACTGACAAGGCCGCCGCCACCCCAAATATTTTTCTTTTGCCGTGGTAATCAGCCAGCTTCCCAAAGAAATGGGCAGTAAAGAAGGTTGCTAATCCACCAAAAAAATAAAGATAAGGCAAATCGACTTCTGCCATACCCACATTGATCACCATATAAGTGCTGATGAAAGGGCTCACAGAAAAGCCAGCAAACATCAGCGTAGCAATTAAAGCAAAGGCATATAAGTGATTGCGTACCCAGAAGATTGCGCGTAACTGCCGGAATGGGTGGCGTTCCTGATGATGGAGCAGATGACTGCGTAGTGGCGGCAACACACGCAGCACTACGATCACCATTACACAGCTGAGAGCGGTCAGCAGAAAATAGGAAGCGCACCAATCGATTAGATTAGCAAGCAACATGCCTATTGGCATGCCGATCACTGCCGCCATTGAGAAAGCTGACATGATGGTACCTGTCGCCACACCCCGCCGTTGCGCTGGAATAACGTCCGCAACAATCGCAAAGATAATAGCACTCAGGATGCCACTAACACCGCCTGCTACCGCACGCGCTAGCAGGAGCATTTTATAATCGATTGCCAGCGCGCAGATCAGCGTGGCAATGCCCATGCCGCCACAAAGTAACAGCAAGATGATCTTGCGATCAAACCGATCAATGACAAATGAAGCGAAAAAACTGCATATTGCAGCACTGAATGCATAGGCCGAAATGAGTGTGCCAAATTGTTGCGGCGTAATAGCAAACAACTTCATGAATTGCGGACCCAATGGCAGCATCATCATGAAATCCATGATATGCATGAAATGCGCGCCAACCAACACCGCCAGGATAGGCCGTTCCCGCATGACTGGCCGCTGCGGGCGAATACCGCACTCGATTCGTTCGGCGCTGCTGCCCGCCTGGAGAATATTTTCAGTTTTTTCCAAAATTCAACCTAATTAATCAATTGTCAATGATTACGTTCCGCAAATATCATGACAGACACATCTAAGAGTCTGTTCAAAATCTTTGCAGTAACAATGCCAAGAAAGCAAGATGGACGAACTGTAGGCTGGTGTTGAGTTTGCGTTCACAATTTTTCCACAGCCGCCGGCAT
>NZ_FNPQ01000064.1:0-9689 GCF_900107335.1 Nitrosomonas sp. Nm58
CCAAATCGAGTCCGGCCTTTTCCTAGCTCGCTCACTACCACGCCTCTTAAACGCAGCAGCAGTAGGTGGTTTGAAGCCTCCGCCTGTACGGCGACTCCGAGGGACCTACCCTCATCTCTTGTGTAGCATAGCTGCACGAGGGAATTTCACCCCCTGTGCGCCTTCGTGGCACACTTTCATCCAGGTGGAGTTGAAATTCCTGACCTTTTTTCTAATTAACTACCCAATTGATCATAGGCCACCCGTTTTTCGGGATCCTTGAGTGTTTCATATGCTTCGCTAATTTCTTTGAAGGGAATCTCTACGTCAGGGGCATCACTAGCATCTGAGTGATATTTGCGTGCCAACTTATGATAAGCGCGTTTAATACCATCTTGTGTCGCATTTCGTTCGATGCCCATAATATTGGAGTAATCTTTGAATTTCATTTTAATTTATTTTCTATAATTCACTGGGTTTCCCAGTAAAATCAAATTTAGATCTAATATTATTTATATTCAAGCTAAATTCCATTCAGTAAAATCAAGAAAGTATTTAACAATATTTTTAAACTACTAACCGTTGGTAAATCAATGTTAAGTATAAAAAATTTAATACATATAAAGTAATCTTCGTTCAGCTAACTGTGGTGAATTCATTTAAAAATTGCGGGATAGAGAGATATTTTGATAAAAGAAGCATAAACAGTTTTCTAAATTTTAATCTAAATAATTAATAGATAAGATAAACCAATAGAACAGGTAATAAAATATGAGGTTTTATGTGATAAATGGGGAGGATGCTCCAAATAGTCTTGAGAAGCGTATGATAGCCAGGCCAGCGCATTTAGAGCGCATTAAGGCATTACAAAACGAAGGGCGACTTATTCTTGCAGGACCCTATCCAGCTATTGATAATCCTGACCCTGGGCCTGCCGGGTTTTCAGGGAGCTTAATTGTGGCAGAGTTTGCTTCACTAGAGGCCGCGCAATCTTGGGCAGAAGCAGATCCTTATGTTATCTCAGGGGTATTTTCAAAGGTAACTGTTAAACCATTCAAAAAAGTTTTACCGAACTAGACCAAGTTGAATTTATAGAGGATAAGAGATCATAAAAAATCATCAATAATGATTATCAGATATTTTAGTTACCTATGCTTATAATATGCAAAGAATCACACTTACAATCACATGTTAGTTAGAGTGTAATCTTGTATAAATGTATATCAACTTTAATTTACTTAGAGGAAGTTGCATGCGCTTAATAAAATTTCTATTGTTAATATCGGTCGGTATGTCGGGTTTAGTCGCCGTTTCTCTTCAAGCTCAATCGACTGCTGCCGTAGCGAAAGTGAATGGAGTGGTTATTCCGCAGGCACGACTTGAATTTATGGTCAAAGCTGCTGTTGCTCAAGGTCAACCCGATTCTCCCGAAATGAGAAATACCCTGCGTGAGAATCTCATAGCTGAAGAAGTTATTGTGCAAGAGGCTCTTAAAAAAGGACTTGATCGGAATTCGGATGTGATAACTCAAACCGAACTTGCTCGTCAGGCAATATTAGTTAGAGCATATCAGGCTGATTACATCAAAAATAATGCCGTGAGTGACGATGTCTTACGGCGAGAATATGAAACTGTGAAAACACAGATGGGTGATAAGGAATATAAAGCACGTCATATCCTTGTTGAGACTGAGGCAGAAGCCAAAGATATAATCGCCTCTCTTAAGAAGAAAGGTGCTTCTTTCGAGAAACTGGCAAAAGAGAAATCAATTGATGTGGGTAGTAAAAACAATGGTGGTGAATTAGGCTGGAGCGCAGCTGCAGCATATGTCAAGCCTTTTGCAGATGCTTTGCAAAACTTGAAAAAAGGTAATACCACTGATAAGCCGGTACAAACCTCTTTTGGTTGGCATGTAATTCGCTTGGAAGATATACGTCCTACAGTAACGCCTCCGTTTGAAGAAGTAAAAATGAATATGCAGCAACGTGTATTACAGCGAAATTTTGCAGCGGCTGTTCAAGATTTGCGTAGTAAAGCTAAAGTGGAGTGATCTTATTTTGCTTGGGAATCAGTGAAGTTAAATAGCCTTTACTGATTCTCGTTTGTTACTGTTAATGTTTTAACTCTTGAAGATAAAGCGCAAAACAGTTCATAACTGATTGTACCTGCAGATTTTGCTACTTCTTCGATTGGTAACTCGTTTCCCCACAAAATTACTGGGCTTCCAATATTGGCATTTTGAATTTTAGTAAGATCAACAGTGAGCATGTCCATGGATATACGTCCAACTATACGGGTGCGCTGACCATTGACAAGTACAGGCGTGCCAGTAGGTGCATGACGTGGATAACCATCTGCATAACCACATGCAACGACGCCAATGCGCATTGGTTGCTCGGTCTGAAATTGACCACCATATCCAACTTTATCTCTTGTAGTAAGATGTTGTATGGCGATTATCTTGCTTGATACCGTCATGACAGGGCGTAAACCTAGTTCTGCAGCAGTTTTATCTATCAGTGGGGACGCGCCATAGAGCATGATACCAGGACGCACCCAGTCAGCATGTGTTTCAGGGTAACGTAAAATAGCTGCGGAGTTTGCCAGTGAGCATGGCAGATAATGTTTTCTAAAAACCGTAAAGAAATCGTTGAGCTGCTGGTTGACTTCGTCCTTTTGGAAGGGGTCATCTGCGCAGGCAAAATGCGTCATCAACGTAATTTGGCTAATGAGCGAGTTAACTCTTAGCGTTTCAAGTACAGCTAATCCTTGCTCGGGTGCGAAGCCAAGCCGGTTCATCCCAGTATTGATTTTAAGAAATACATTTATTTTATTTTTTTGTTTTGCCGTGGACAGCATTGCCAACTGTTCTTGATGGTGTATTACCGTGCTTAAGTGGTACTGTTTAATAACAGTCAGATCTGCTGCAGAGAAAAAGCCTTCAAGAAGTAAAATAGGCTGATAAACACCGGCTTCTCTTAAACGAACAGCAGCATCGAGTTCGAGAACAGCAAAAGCATCTGCAGCTCTTAGAGCGTGTGCAGTACTGAGTAATCCATGCCCATAAGCATTTGCCTTTATTACCGCCATTATTCGTGCGTTTTGCGTATGTTTGCGTACGATGCAAAGGTTATGCTTAAGTGCTGAGAGATCAATCAGCGCATGGATTGGGCGAGGCATTGATATTATTTATTTGGAAGATAATGATTATTTCAATTAGCTGGATTTTATTATATTTGTTCTTAACAGCAGGTGTTTCAGAAATGCAAAAATAGAAAATATATTTAATTAAACCAGTGGCTTATAATAAATACAAGCAGGTTGTTTTTGAACTAATTGTGGAATTAAAGCAGGCAGTATTAGCTATCAGAAAAATGTTTTGATGTAACATATGAGTATGATGTATTAGAAAACCTATGTTAATAGGATAATTTAGTATTTCTAATCCCGCAATTTATTGATTATTCTAATGATGTGATAAGGGTCCAGCGTTTAGTTCTTGTTTTTAGCTCACCCAAATTTGGGTAATAGGAATAAAATCAATGTTTATTTTGAATTCAGAATAGTTACAGCCTATCAGAATGTTTAGTCTTTTTAAATCTAAAAAAAATTCTACGGAAGATACTTCTAAGTCGGAAAGCCTAGTAAGCAAAATTAGACAGGGGCTTACTCGAACCCGACAAAATTTTGGTAAGCAGTTATCTGGTTTGTTTGGTAGGGGTAAAATTGACGAAGCGCTCTATGACGAACTTGAAACTGTCTTGCTTACCGCAGATACTGGTGTGAATGCTACTCATTGGTTGCTAGATACATTACGTAAGAAAGTTAAACGTGATGCGCTGAGCGACGCGGAACAGCTAAAAGGAGCACTGCAGGAAACTTTGGTTAGTTTGCTTGCCCCATTAGCACAACCGCTTGATGTTACGACAAAAAAGCCATTTGTTATTATGATCACAGGTGTGAATGGTGTTGGTAAAACTACAACAATTGGAAAACTTACCCATTATTTTCAATCACAGGGCAAATCAGTATTGCTTGCTGCTGGAGATACATTTCGTGCTGCCGCACGAGAGCAACTATTGGCATGGGGCGAGCGTAATGGCGTTACAGTCATAGCGCAGGAAAGCGAATCTCAGAAAAAGAGCGATCCTGCAGCTGTCATTTTTGATGCAATCAATGCAGCCAAAGCACGTGATATTGATATAGTACTGGCCGATACCGCTGGCCGCCTGACTACTCAATTGCATCTGATGGAAGAAATTAGAAAGATAAAACGTGTTATTACCAAAGCGTTACCAGATGCACCACATGAGGTTTTGTTAATACTGGATGCTAATACAGGCCAAAATGCAATTAATCAACTCAAGGCTTTTGATGAAGCACTTGGAGTAACCGGTTTAGTTCTTACCAAACTGGATGGAACTGCTAAAGGTGGTGTAATAGCTGCCATAGCTGCACAATATCCACAAAATCCTCCAGCCTTACGCTTTGTAGGAGTGGGAGAAGGACTTGATGATCTTAGGCCATTTGATGCGCAGGAATTTGTCGAAGCACTATTCGATTAAGTACTGAGTGACTAGATTCTTGTTTGTTGAGTATTTTATGATCAGTTTTAAGAGTGTTTACAAACGTTACCCAGATGGATACGAAGCTTTAAAGAATGTTGCTTTTACGATTCATCCAGGTGAACTCGTATTTGTTTCCGGCCACTCAGGTGCTGGTAAAAGTACCATGCTGAAGCTTATTGCGGCAATTGAGCGTCCCACATCTGGCCATGTCATGGTAAGCGACCAGAACATCAATGCACTCAAAAAAAATGCGATTCCTTTTTTGCGGCACAGCCTGGGTTTAATTTTTCAAGATCAGAAAATTTTGTATGATCGTACTATTTTTGCCAATGTTATGCTGCCACTACAAATACGTGGCTTTCAGAAAAAGGCAGCGGCTGGAAGAGTTCGTGCTGCACTTGATAAGGTTGGTTTACTAGAAAAGGAGAACGCTTATCCGATTACATTATCGGGTGGCGAGAAGCAGCGATTGTGCATTGCCAGAGCTGTGGTTCATCGTCCATCAATTTTGATAGCCGATGAGCCAACTGCAAATCTTGATGTTGATTATGCGCAAAGCATTATGGAAGTATTCAGATCCTTTCATCAAGTAGGCGTTACTGTAGTAATCGCCACGCACGATACAGCGCTATTAAATGATACTCGATATCGTACCCTTTTACTCAATCAAGGAAAACTGACTGTATGAGTATGTGGTTGTCTCAACATTGGCAAGCGCTAAACCAGACACTCAGGCAGCTCGTCAATACGCCATTATCTAGCCTGCTGAGTATTATTGTAATTGGTATTGCTTTCAGTTTACCTCTTGGTATTTATACCCTGCTAGGCAACTTGCAGACTATTTCGGGAGATGTTACCGATACTCCACAATTAAGTTTGTTTCTTAAGCTGAGCACGACGCAAGAAGGCATTGAAAATATTAATTCACGGCTGGAAAAACTCTCTTATATTGCAAGTTTTCAATTTATCTCCAAGGAAATTGCCTTGCAACAACTGCAACAAGAGGGTGGCCTAACTGAAGTTGTAAATAATCTTATAAGAAATCCATTACCTGATGCTTTTATTATCAATCTTCAGCAAGTTACACCTGATGAACTAGAGAATATACGCGCTACTATAAAAGAATGGTCTGAGATAGAGCATGTTCAAGTCGATACAGATTGGGCCAGGCGATTGGATGCTTTTCTCAGATTGGGCCAGCTTGCCGTATTGATGTTAGCAGTTTTATTGAGCTTGGCATTGGTTATAGTAGTTTTCAACACCATTCGCCTACAGATATTAACCAAGCGAGATGAAATTGAAGTCTCGAAATTAATTGGCGCTACAGATAGCTTTATCCGCCGCCCTTTCCTCTATTTTGGTGCGATACAAGGAGTAGCAGGTGCGGCAGCTGCCTGGCTACTCATTGCCTTGGGTATTCAGGCAATCAATGAGAGTTTGATTGAGCTTGCACAACTCTATGCAACAGACTTTCATTTGAATCATCTTTCTTTACAAGATAGTCTTAGCTTGTTTATTTTTTCAGCATTGCTGGGATGGTTAGGGGCAAGATTATCAGTTGCACAGCATCTCTCTCAAATCGAACCAGAATAAATGGGTTGATTCTAGATGAGTAGCTTTTTCCTTGCCAAACATCTCATATAACTCGCTCAGTTTCTAAATTTTAACTTCTTAACTTTATGAGGAAGAATGTTTCTCTGAAGCTTCAAGAAGTATTTGCTCTATTTCCAGAGCGTTTTCAATTGAATTCCACCTCAAAGGTTTTATCAAATTGGGAAACTTCAGGAAATTTTAGCACTCTCATTGCATGAGTGCTAAAATAAAAATTAAGTTGATAAAGAATCTAAAATTGAGATTAAAGGAGAAAGCATGACAACTAATTTAGTGTTGCCAACGATAGTGGGAGGAAGTATTGAAGGATATATTCAGACTGTTAACCGCTTTCCTATATTATCCCAAGAGGAAGAAATTCGTTTGGCGAGATGCCTGAGGGATGAAGATGATATAAAGGCTGCTCATCAATTAGTGTTATCACATCTAAGAGTAGTAATTGCGATAGCTCGTGGTTATTTAGGTTATGGGTTACCGCATGCTGATTTAATACAGGAAGGTAACATCGGACTAATGAAAGCCGTGAAGCGGTTTGATCCAGAACGTGGCGTGCGTCTTGTGTCATTCGCTATTCATTGGATTAAAGCAGAAATTCATGAGTTCATCATGCGAAATTGGAGATTAGTCAAGATCGCAACAACCAAACAGCAACGTAAGCTATTTTTTAACTTGCGAAGCATGAAACAAGGTTTGGACACCATGAACCAAGGAGAGGTGGCTGCTATAGCGAAACAGTTGGGAGTCAAATCTGAAGAAGTAATAGAAATGGAAACTCGTTTTAGTGGTCGCGATATCTCATTGGAACCATTATCTGATGAAGATGATGAAAGTTGTAGTCCAATTAGTTATTTAACTGATGGAGTTGATCCATCACAGGTATTTGAGAATGAGCAGATTTCTCGTTTATGTCATGAGAAACTTAAAGAATCACTTTTAAATCTTGATGATCGTAGCCGCCATATTATTGAGGCTCGCTGGTTAAGAGAAAAAGATGCTGCGACACTTCATGAATTGGCTGAAGAACTAGGGGTATCAGCCGAGCGAGTTAGGCAGATTGAAGCCAAGGCAATTCAGAAAATAAAAAATATAGTTACCGTTGCTATCTAATTTTATATGTAAAGGCTATGTTTGATCGTGTTCAGAAGTGTTTAAAATGGGTTGAATAAGTAGGATTTACACTTCTTGTTATAAGAAGGAGTCTTGAAATAATTCGATTATTTGTCATATCGTTGCGACTATGATCTCAACCATTTTATGAAGTCAATGTACCAAAGCGACTTATCAGAGGAAGAATGGGGGCTAGTCTCGCGTCATTTTGAGCATAAAGATCAATGAGGGAAAAAGCCGATTCACAGTAAACGTGCTATCGTCAATGCGATTCTCTACATCAGCAAAAGCGAGGCCCAATAGCGCATGCTGCCAAAGGATTACCCGCCGCGGAAAACCGTTTACGACCATTATTGGCGCTGGAATCAACGAGGGGTGTGGGAAGCTGCACTGGACGAAATCAATGAGATCCATAGAAAAGAAACGGCAAAAAGCCAGCCCCAGGGCAAACGCACGAATTATCCACTAGCCACAACCGGTATCGCAATGCCAAGGCTGATTGTGGCTAAATGTGTATGATTTTTCAAGACAGCTTCTAAGTAAAACTGGTAAACTATGAATATTCTTATATTTATTTGAATACTTAAGTGGAGAGGTACCGAAGTGGCCATAACGGCGCTGACTCGAAATCAGATGGTTGGGGTAACCCGGCACGTGGGTTCGAATCCCACCCTCTCCGCCATATATTCAATAAAATCAATGCCTTACATTAGGTAATGTGATTTTATACCACATAAAAGCCCACAACGCGAAGTAGCTTGTGGGCTTTTTTCGACACTTCCCATCGAGGCCCGTACATCGCAGGCTAGACTGCGCCAGAAGCAGTACAAGCGATGATCGCGTATGGCGTTCGTACAAACGGAGGGATGATGCAGCAACTAACAATTGCCGAGCAAATGCTTTACTCAACGGTAAAGCTGACTGCTTTACGTGGTGGTGCTCCATTCAGCACAGGCCACGGGTTTTTTCGTGAACTTTGCTGTTGATGGGGATAGGAGCGTCCCAACCATCGTCACGAATAAGCATGTAGTGCGTGGTAGTGATCAAGTTACAGCAATTTGTCATCTCGCAGATCAAGAGCGCCCCTCTGGGAAATTTGTTGCATGCCATATGGGAACAGGACCAGGCATGATTTTCAACCACCCGGACCCGAACGTGGATTTGTGCGCAATCCCCATCGGAAACATCCTTGAACAGGCGATGGCTGCCAAGAAACCAATTTTCTGCCGACATTTAGGATTGGACCCTGATGTATCCCCACGAAATTACCCTCTCTCCAATGAATCGAAGTAATCTACTAAAAGGGCTTGCGCCTGCTCCAACATTGAGGCGGATAATTCAAAAACGACATAGCGGCAAGCTATCGCTGTTGACCTTAATGTGCCGCTCGATATCAGTACCTTTTAAACGTATCCCCGTAAGCCAAAGCGCAAAAATGATGAGCGCGGCAATTAATAACAGGTTGGCTCGGCGTTCGGCTTCAATCCGACTTTCGCTGGTAAAATCCAAACCATAATGCGTACTTTTGGTGTCTCGCAAGCCTTCCTCAATTTGCATACGGCTTCGATAATAATCCACGACCCGCACTGCAGAAAACGCTTTTAGCGAGGGCGATACAACCAGAAGCCAAGGCTCTTTTTCGCGCCTGGCATGTTTACGACGGGCACTGGATTTTCTTGGATGATGTTGGGCGGTCAGCTGTTTACGACCTCTAGCGGGCCTATAAAAATCACCCGCTCACCGTTTAGCGGATGGCTACGTACCCAACGGGCCGGGCCTAAGCACTTGGGTGTTGTTCGAGTGGCTTTAGCGTAGAGTGACTTTGCCGCCAGCCAATCGTTAGGCCGGTTGACCCGGGCAATGAAATCGCGATTGCGGATTCGCCCGAGCCAATGCCAGCCCGGATTTTCAACTTCGCGAAAGAATGGCGTGCGAAATCCAGAATCAGCAACGATGATAGGCGCTACATCGGCTGGTAGCAATGCTTGCAAACTCCTAAGAAATCGCTGCTGTATCCGACGGTTGCCCAGTTTCTTAACGGGATGAATTTCTTCGTACAAGGTAACGGAACGCCCTCCCGTAGGCAAAGCCGCTCGTAAGCGTTGCTGATGCTGATCTGTTGTCAGGGGCGACCAGCCGATAAGGATCAAGGGCATGGGCAGGGATTGCAATAGCCATCGGGT
Organism: Nitrosomonas sp. Nm58; assembly: GCF_900107335.1. NCBI lineage: Bacteria > Pseudomonadati > Pseudomonadota > Betaproteobacteria > Nitrosomonadales > Nitrosomonadaceae > Nitrosomonas > Nitrosomonas sp. Nm58. The sequence goes on from NZ_FNPQ01000064.1 coordinate 9,449, forward strand.
CATGGCGCCGTATATCTCCATGCGTTCGCTGTTGAGATGGTAATTGCCGGCTAAGCGATCCATACGCTTGATTTTGTGTTTGATATAGGCAGGTCCGGAAAGCGACGTAAGCGTTCAGCGCTACCACCTATTATTGTTTCTGCTTTAGAAGCTGTCTGGCAAAACGATTTCCATTAGAATCAAGTATTTTTTGATAGTAAGCTAAGAGATGTCATACAAAACGGATATAAATGATGAGGAA
>NZ_FNPQ01000088.1:0-4777 GCF_900107335.1 Nitrosomonas sp. Nm58
TTACTCAACTTATTGAAGTAGTAATAGATTTTATTTTTTATGAAATCCCCTGCTACAAATATGGAAAAATTACTTGACTAAAGTGATTAAGGTGACTAGCCTGTAGAGTGTAGCCAGCAAAGGGCGTTAAGCTTTTTAGCTGGAACAAAAAAAGGAGTGGTTTAGTCGAACGCTATACAGAGGCCATGAGGGCAGTAAGGTCTTTATGGGGTGATGTGATAGTGAGTAATATGGTTGGCAAGCAACGATATTACTTTTTCTAGCTAAAATGTAAAAAACAGGAGGAAGTTTAAATGGCAACTACAATGGGAACGAGCAGCGCAGCATCTAGCTCTAGAGGCTATGACATGTCGCTGTGGTATGACTCAAAATGGTATAAATTTGGTATGGGTGTAATGCTGCTGGTAGCGATCTTCTGGATCTGGTACCAACGGTCATTTGCCTATTCACATGGCATGGACTCGATGGAGCCTGAATTTGATCGAGTTTGGATGGGATTATGGCGCGTACACATGACAGTTATGCCGCTATTTGCATTGGTTACCTGGGGCTGGCTCTGGAAAACCCGTGATACCAAAGAGCAACTGGATAATCTGGATCCAACACTGGAAGTCAAACGCTATTTTTACTGGATGATGTGGCTTGGCGTATACCTCTTCGGCGTATACTGGGGCGGTAGCTTCTTCACCGAGCAAGACGCATCATGGCACCAAGTGATTATTCGTGATACCAGTTTTACACCTAGCCATGTTGTGGTGTTCTATGGTTCCTTCCCGATGTACATCGTATGTGGCGTTGCTGCATACCTGTATGCAATGACCCGCCTGCCATTATACAGCAGAGGTATTTCATTCCCGCTGGTATTGGCGATTGCAGGTCCCCTCATGATTCTGCCAAACGTAGGCTTGAACGAATGGGGTCATGCTTTCTGGTTCATGGAAGAACTCTTCAGCGCACCACTGCACTGGGGCTTTGTGATTCTGGGCTGGTCTGGATTGTTCGCAGGTGGTATTGCTGCTCAGATCATCACCCGCTATTCCAATTTGGTGGACGTAGTTTGGAATAACCAAAGTAAGGAAATTCTTAACAACAGGATTGTTCCTTAATTTGAGGTTATAGATTGACGATTTTCATTCCTGCTTCTGGGAGACCAGAAGTGGGGGTGAGATAGAGCGAGTCGACTATGATGGGGATATGCAAATTAGTCGTTAGTAATTAACCTGAAAAAATAAAGGAATCGTCATGTCAAATTTAATATTACAAGCTTCAAAGGGAGGGAGTTATGAGTGAAAGCGTAGTATGGGTATTATTATTTATACCTGTTTTGTTTCTGTTTGTACCGCTGCTGTCAAAAAGTGAAGGTTACATGGCGGGCATGTTCAAAACAAATGACATTCTGAAAGCAGCCAAGATGCCGCAGGAAGCGATCCACATGTCGCGGTCAATTGATCTGATCTATTTTCCGATTTTGTGCATACTTTTGGTTGGAACCTATCACATGCACTTTATGCTGCTGGCAGGTGACTGGGATTTCTGGATGGACTGGAAAGATCGTCAATGGTGGCCGGTAGTGACGCCGATTGTAGGCATTACCTACTGCTCAGCAATTATGTATTATCTTTGGGTTAACTATCGTCAGCCATTTGGCGCGACACTCTGTATCGTTTGCTTGCTGGTTGGAGAATGGCTAACTCGCTACTGGGGTTTTTACTGGTGGTCACACTACCCAATGAACTTTGTGACACCAGGCATCATGATCCCAGGTGCATTGATGTTGGATCTCACACTGTATCTGTCCGGTAACTGGCTGATTACAGCGCTGGTTGGAGGCGGATTCTTTGGTTTATTCTTCTATCCAGGCAACTGGGCAATTTTTGGACCGACCCACTTGCCAGTCGTTGTTGAAGGTGTATTGCTTTCAATGGCAGACTACATGGGTCACCTCTATGTTCGTACCGGTACTCCAGAATACGTACGCCATATTGAGCAAGGTTCACTGCGTACCTTTGGTGGTCATACCACCGTTATTGCTGCATTCTTCGCGGCATTTGTATCCATGTTGATGTTCGTTGTTTGGTGGTACCTCGGTAAAGTTTATTGCACAGCATTCTACTATGTAAAAGGTAAGAGAGGCCGTATTGTGCAAAGAGATGACGTTACCGCATTTGGTGAAGAAGGTTTCGCACAGGGGATCAAATAATGAATATAAAAAACATATACAAACGAAGCGTCATGGGGCTTTACGGAGTCGCTTACGCAGCAGCAGCCTTGGCAGTAAGCATGGTAGTAGATATTACACCGGTTGCGGCACACGGGGAACGTTCTCAGGAACCCTTCCTGAGGATGCGTACTGTTCAATGGTATGACATTAAATGGTCGCCAGAAGTTACCAAAGTCAATGATCTTGCCAAAATAACCGGCAAGTTTCACTTGGCTGAAGATTGGCCAGCTGCGGCAGCCAAGCCAGATCGAGCTTTCTTCAACGTGGGAAGCCCGAGCCCGGTGTTTGTTCGTCTGAGCACCAAAATAAATGGCCAGCCGTGGTTTATTTCAGGCCCGATGCAAATCGGTCGTGACTATCAGGTTGAAGTCAGTCTGAAAGCACGTATTCCAGGCCGTCATCACATGCACGCAATGTTGAACGTGAAAGATGCAGGTCCGATTGCAGGTCCGGGAGCGTGGATGAATATCTCGGGTAACTGGGATGACTTTACCAACCCGATCAAGCTATTGACGGGAGAAACAATAGATACCGAGACCTTCAACTTTGCCAATGGTCTGACCTGGCACATCATCTGGATGACATTAGGCTGTCTCTGGATTGGTATCTTTGTTGCCCGCCCGATGTTCTTGCCGCGTAGCCGTGTATTGTTGGCCTATGGTGATGAGATCCTGAGAGATCCAATGGACAAGAAAATTGCCTTCGTTATGGCAATACTGACCATTGCGTTGGTCTGGGGTAGCTATCGTTATACGGAAACAAAACATCCGTACACGGTGCCAATCCAAGCAGGCGAGTCGAAAGTGGATCCACTTCCAGTTGCACCTAATCCAGTAGCCATTCGCGTAACATACGCTAACTATGACGTACCGGGACGTGCACTGCGTGTGAACTTGGAAGTAACCAATAATGGTGACAGTCCAGTCAAATTTGGAGAATTCACCACAGCCGGTATCCGTTTCATCAACGCTCATGGCCGTCAATATCTGGATCCGAGCTACCCTCGGGAACTGATAGCAATTGGTCTGAATTTTGATGATGAAACACCAATTCAGCCAGGTGAAACCAAAGAAATCAAAATGGAAGCCAAAGACGCATTATGGGAAATTCAGCGCTTGATGGCCCTGTTGGGTGACCCGGAAAGCCGTTTTGGTGGATTGCTGATGTCTTGGGATGCAGAAGGAAATCGCCATATAAATAGTATTGCTGGTGCGGTTATCCCGGTCTTTACCAAGCTTTAATAAGTAGTCAGCAGCAACAAATACAACCGGTGCACCGCTGTCGTGAGACAGAAAGGTGCGCCGGTTTTTTTTATAAATCATATTGTCTTAATTATTAACGGGAGAGTTTGTCGTGATAAAGCAATTAACACAGGCTGGTATTGCGGCTTTCGTTCTTGTTGCGATGCTTTATGCGGGCAGTGCGGTCGCCCATGGGAAAGTCTCTTTAGAGGAAGACCCGTGTGTACGCAAGATAGGTGAGAACATGGTGCATCTAAGCGCTTATCAGCCGCAATATGACGAGAGTGGGCACTATTGTACGGATATCCCATTGGCAGGGGATACTTATTTAGTAATTGATCTAATTGATTCTGCATTGCGTAACATGCCAGTTACAGTGAAAGTTTCCCGAGGAGGTGAAGCAGATGGAGAAACTGTGATGCAGCTACCTGTTGAATACCATCCGGACGGTGTTGTTAATGGAATAAGTAAGCTGGAAAAGGGGGCATATTCAGTCATTGTAACCGCAGAAGGAATTCCACCTTTAAAATATCAATTCCAGCTACGTGTGGAAATGGTCGATTATATGAAGCTACTTCGCGCTTCAATTGCGCCTGTAATGGGATTGCTGCTATTGGCATGGCTCATCTATAGACTGACACAATCAAAACGATTCCGTGAATGGCGGACTTCACGTCGCTGAAGAAGATTAAAGTGAGTGTTTTGTCATTGAATTGATCATATAATAAAATATTTATTATCGTCGCAGAGGGAAATAATGTTCATAAACTTAATGAAATCTATTTATAAATCAATATTAATTGTTGCGCTGGGAATGGCCTATTCAATACAGCTACATGCGCATGGTGGGTTGTCGCTGGCTGAGGACATGTGTAAGCTAACAATAGGGCCATACACCATGCATTTTACGGGTTATCAACCTGAGAGCACACAAGAGCAGGAGTTTTGTGAAGATATTCCCTTGGTAGGCCGCACTGTTGTTGCGCTGGATTATATCAATGAGGAACTGCGTTCTATGGCAACCGAAGTGAGAATAATACGTGACACGGGATCGGAAGAGAATCTTGATGAAATAACGATATTTCATTTACCACCTAAAGTGTATTCGAATGGATCGGTTACTTTTGAGCATTCCTTTCCGGAGCCAGGCAAGTTTGTGGGGCTGGTGACGATCAGAGGTGGGACGGATGAGTATGTATCCCGCTTTCCATTCGCAGTAGGAGCCGGTGGAAAATCGAATCTACCTTATATCATAGGTGCTATCGTGCTGGCCGCTGCTGGTGCTTTCTTCTTCATGCGCAGTAATAAGAATAAA
>NZ_FNPQ01000093.1:0-3409 GCF_900107335.1 Nitrosomonas sp. Nm58
GTCCGTTTCATCTGAAATCCTCCCAGGACTCCATATCAAACCAGACAGATCATTTGCTACAAGTCCGGACAGTTTATTTGCTCTCTACATTCTTATGAATTTACTGGACAGTACATTATAATTCTGATATTAAACATATGGTCATTCTGGATACGAATGGCCAAAGAGTTGTCGTATATTTAAATATAATAATTCATCATATTTGTTTATATAGGAGATTAAGAAAATGAAATCTGCATTCTTGGTAGCTATACTTACGGCGCTGACACTGACTGCTTGTGGTGATCCTAAACCGGCGCAGTATCCACCTAGTGCCTCAATGGAGCGTGAGTCAATGCCTGATAAAGCAGACGAAACAAAAAAATAATAAAACTATATAGAATGATCAGGATTTTAAAACCGCTCTCAGTAGGGCGGTTTTTTTTTAAGCTATGTCTGCATTAATCGTTGAAACTGATTTTCTCGTCCGCGAGCGGCTTGAAGTCCAACAATCGGCGAGTTGTGCTCGCCCCAGCGTTCCAACTATCTTCGCCAGTCCAGATAATTTTCCAGGTACTTGGTCGCGACCCCATGAAATCTTCCCATCCATTGTTTGAGTCGGCTGTCGCAGGCATTAACGTTCTGAATATGGTAAACGCTGGCAGCGAGGTTGACGGGACGATGGGTAATTCCGAGGCTTATAAGCCACAGACCGATAGACGGCAGCGCCATCGCTACAGAAAATGGCATCTTTCGCCAGAATAGCCTGCAAAGGGAGTTCGATTGTCTTCTTATCAATCGCCGTTAACTTGAAATCCGCTGTTGCGCCAGAACGATCGCGCACTACCAACACCGGCACCTGGTCTTTGCCCGTGCTGCGTGCATGGATTTGCTTGCCGCGTTTACGCGGTGGACGGTCCAGTTGGCGGTTGACCTTCGCAGGAAGAGGGAAAGAAGGTTTCATCCGCCTCGACGATCCCTTGCAGGCGGTTGGCTTTAGTGGCCACCGGCAAAACCAAGAACCGATGGCGCCAGCGAAAACTGGTATTTTTGTCGATCCCGCGTTGCTTAGCGCTCGCCCGCACGGTCAAGCCATCAATCAACACCGCGCTGTAATTCAACCACTGCTCCTTATGCCGCAGACGGATCAAAGGGGTTCCCGATACAGCCGTGAACGTGTGTTTGCACGCGCGCGACAACGAAAGCGCTGCAACACCGCTTGGTACCCCCAACGATAGGGACGACCCGCCTGGCAAGCCGGGTACCTCGGCTCAAAAGAATCCTCAAGCCACTTCACGACCACAGCTTGCGGCGCTACCTCGCCCAGGCAATGCCTGACCTGCTCTTTTTGGCTCCGGCTAAGCTGCGATATTTTTTTTAACCATTCCTCAAAATCAGAGGCTTTCATGACTATGCCCTCCAGTCTTGATGTTCCAATCTATTGGACAAAGAAGTATTTTCAACGTTTAACGGGTCGCGATAGGAATGCCGGGTAACCGGCATTCCTATCGCGACCCGTTAAACGCAGACACAGCCTAATTTGACCCAATATTTACGCCTAATTCCATTCCTACTTCATAAGCGAATTTATAATTCAAGACCATGCAACGATGGACTGAGCACATTCGCGATCTTTTTCCATGTCCCGCATTGCTGCTTCCAGGTGATTTTCAAGTGCGTCCAGGCTGTCGAATACACGGGTGTGGAATGATTTCTCCCGTAGCCCATCCCAAAGATTCTCAACAGGATTGAGTTCTGGTGAGTAGGGCGGCAGCATGAGTAAGCGCAGATTATGTGGAAGCTTAAGCGTGTGACTACGATGCCATCCTGCACCATCGAGCGCCAAAATAATCCTGTCATTTGGATGATGCGACACTATCCCTCATCCAGGAATATTTGCATGCAATTGCTATTAACCTGAGGCAGGATAAGTGTATCCAGTTCACCATCAGCAACCGAGACAGCAGCTAAGCATAGACATATTCCTGGATGATCATTGCTTGGTATGGCGGTCGTATAGGCTTAGGGCACCAACACCGGCGTGTATCAGAAACACGCCCAAAGCGGGCTTCATCCTGAAACATCAGACGCAGTTGTCCTTCTGCTTGCCACTCCTTGGTCAACTTCTGTCACCCTATGTGTCAGGATATCTCGAAGTTTTTTCCGCTCATCCTGAGCGAGTACGTCTACTTTGGGATGGTGCCTGTCAGGAGCCAATTTGCACCAGCCATGGCGGTGCAGTAGGTTGTAGGTGGCTGCTAGCGAGATCTTGCAATTTAAGCGTTCATCAAGTGCTTGCTTGATTTCGCTAACAATCAAAATACCTCCTGTTGATGCTTTTTCTATAAAGGGTGCTAGAAAAGCAACTTCTTCTTCACGTGAAAGATTCTCGCGCCGCCGTCCACCACGGGTAGACTTCCCTGTCTCACGCATGCCGCCATTGCGGATGAAACACATTCGAAGCTGGCACGCCCAGCCTACTGAAACACCTGTTGCTGTCTGCTTCATTGATCATCCAAATTCCAAAGGTAGCACTACAGCTTGCGCCTGTCTTAATTCTTCTATTGTTCTTGAATTAACCAGCAAATCCTTTGCTTGTTCCAACACCTCTTTTCCACTCGCTACTCGTGCCATCACAATATTTCCTTTCATAAGTTGCTTCTATTGTTTCATTTATGAAATAGAAATGGAATAAGCTACCAGCCCGGCTATCAGATTAACAAAAAGGTAACTACTCACCCCATACTTTATGAGCTTCACCAGCCAACGCTATTTGAATAGCGATAGGAGGGTTATATCCTCTATTGGCCATGGGATTTGCAGGTAGCTCGAAATTCGGCAACAGGCATGAGCGTATTCGCTGACGCTGAAGCAACCCGAGATCTTTTGTTTGACCTTTGACATTCTCAAGTCACGCTCTGCTCTGTTATTGGTAAACGATACATGCGGGTCTTTAGCAAACAGTAGCACCGCTGCTTCATGAATTTTCAGTCTTTCCCAAAGATTGTGCACTTCAGATTTGGCAAGTTTACCGCGTTTACCATTGAGTTTAGATAGACTGACCGGCAGTTCTTTTTCAGCACTCCTTAAGATATTCCGGTAACGTTTTTGCAGATTGGCGAACATTTTGTCGCTCAAACGCTTTTCCGTGCTTCTGGAGACTTCTTTGCAGGCCTCCTGTAGCAGGCGTTTCATATTGCGTGCCCAGGCATAGTTATGCATGTCAACGATAAAGATCAGTTCACGCAAAAAATGTGATCCGCACAGCGTTGAGTTTATTTGATCTTAGAAATTATCTAGAAATTTCCGTAGAAACTTTATCTTAGAGTCTGTTCAAAATCTTTGCAGTAACAATGCCAAGAAAGCAAGATGGACGAACTGTAGGCTGGTGTTGAGTTTGCGTTCACAATTTTTCCACAGCCGCCGGCAT
>NZ_FNPQ01000096.1:0-3000 GCF_900107335.1 Nitrosomonas sp. Nm58
TACATAACAAACAACCCTTTGACGGTAGCAAGTTCTTCGACATGGAGGCGGCATGATTTTTCCAAAAATGGTTGCGAAATAAGAGAGTATCTTCTTTATCCAATTTTACGCTTTCCACAATCATGAGTTGTGTTGCCGGATGAGCGCTATTCACGCAAGCTACCCAGCAGCGCGCCGCGGATGCACAAATCCTGCATCACAGCCAGCCCACCCTGCACCACGATTTTGGGTGCAGGGTGACAACTTTCTTGAGCGATCATTTCGAGCGCAGCTTGACCAGTAAAGTCTGTAGTTTTTAACAGATTTAGCAAGCGAGCAGTAAAGGCATTGATTTCAATAAATTGAGTCTGGTCGTTAATATCCCGAAACACCAATAAATAGACTTCTTTTGGTGCTATCCGAATATGCGGGGCGATATGGTGCACGGGCCAACTATAATGCAGATTGGCGAGGACTGGATTCAAAACGGGGTGATGTTTGAGTAAATCACCTGCGGGATCAATCTTATCCCAGTCAGGGGTATGTGTTGAGATGGAGAGCACCAGTTCTATCCATTCATAATGCGCAAGCTCAAGCATGAATTTGGGATAATCTGCGGTGGATGTCCATGCTGTCTGCAGGAACTGAATGAATTCGTCGGGTATCTGGCGGAAAAATGGCGAATGACAGCGATGCTTGGCAATGAAGGCACGCACCAGCCGTGCCCAGCGACGTTCTCCTAGCACTTTCCTTAATACCGGGAAACAGATCAGGAGGGAATTCTCGATACCATTGTATACAAGCTCACTGTAAACTTTCATTCGCCGTGCTTCAACGCCACTTGGGCGAGCGTTTACCTTCGGATCGCGGATATGCGCAGTGAAGCGGTATTGAAAACGTTGAAACTCAGGAAGTGGAGTAGACATGAGCTCGAGTGGTATGGATATGCCGGGTCTGAATCTGGGCAATGCGCTCAACTTCGTGTATCAGTTCGCTAAGGGGGGGGATATTAAAATCGCGCTCCAATAGCGTGGGGGATACGCCATGAATATGATAGGCCTCATCCAGCAGTGACCATACCGGATCGATGACATCTGCACCATGTGTATCAATAATCAGATCCTTCGCTTCGTTATAGTGTCCAGCCATATGCATATAGACAATGCGTTCGGTCGGCATGGCACGAATAAAGTCGATGGGATCATAAGCATGGTTAATACTATTCACATACACATTATTGACATCGAGATGTAAATCGCAATCTGCTTCAGTTAAAACAGCCCGGATGAAGTCGATCTCATCCATTTCTGTGATGGGTGCACGTAAATAAAAGGAAGCATTTTCCATGGCGATACGACGCTCCAGGATATCCTGTACACGGCGGATGCGTGCGGCGACATGTTTGACAGCATCCTCGGTAAAGGGGATCGGAAGTAGATCATATAAATGCCCGTCATCGGAACAATAGGAGAGATGCTCGGTATAAAGCGGGATTTGGTGTTGATCGAGGAACTGGCGAATCTGATGCAATAGCACTTCATCGAGCGGTAATGGGCTGCCTATGGAAAGAGATAGTCCATGACATACAAAGGGATAACGTTCGGTAAAGCTGCGCAATTCACGCCCTGGGAGCCCGCCAATATCAATCCAGTTCTCTGGTGCCATTTCAAAGAATGAAATGGCATCAGGAACATGGCTCTTTAGCGCAGGAATTAATTCCCGTCGGAAACCTAATCCCGCACCGGAAAGATATTTAGGATTCATCATGTGCATAATGATTCAATCGATAATCATCCTAAAAAAACTGCTTCTATAATCATCCTAAAAAACTGCTTTTAGGATGATATACCGAAAACTTGGTCAGTCGTGATCAGTAGCAAAACGACTCGCTGCTTAATCTGTCAAAGCTTCCTTAGATGGCTCCGGCTTTTATCCATCGACCTTTTCATTGAGGACGTCACCTCCTTTCTCGGCTGCCTCATCTATCTTTCCCCCCGCCTTTTCTGCCGAATTCTGCTTGTCGCAAGCAGGAAGTCCTGCCATCAAAGCCATCGAAATCACTACTACTATAAATATCTTTAAAATATTTATTGGTGCCTTTCCTTCAATTTAGTAGGCTAGGATAAAGCCAATCTGTTTAGAATTTCCTTAGTTGTAAAGGATATAAATGATGACCAACACGATTGTTGGCACGCCGAGCAACCACGCCAGTAAATATTTACCCATTCGGGTCTCCTTGAAAGAATTGCAAATTACCAATCTGTTAATCGATAGGCCCCTGCTCAGGAGAATGAGTGGAGCGCATGTTATCTTCATAAGCAGCATTAAAAATTCGAGTCATAGGATCGAAAGACTGATGCAATCGTATCAAGCGGATTAATCTATTACATTTAGTAGCCTACAACGCGCAGTAGTCGCAGTCTGTGCGTTGCCGTACAAAGCATGAATGCGGCGCAGATAAGTGCGGATGTGGAAAATACTCATGTTATTCCATTTCTAAATCGTCGGATACTTTGTCGACTCCGCCTGTCGTACTCTTTCACTGTCTGCAGTGCATCTTCGCTTCTCTGACGATATGGAAATGGCGTTATAACACCTCATTTTATTTGCGTTATTTTTTTATAGAGTGTTTTGAATATACCCTGTGGATCATATTTCTTCTTCAAGCTCTGGTATGTTTCTTGTGGAAAGTGCGTCCAAAATTCCTCTTCACTTAACGTTGTTACTGAATAGCGTGCCGTAAGTATTTGTAAATCCAAGAACAGATCTGCGTTTTTCTTCTCAGAACATACAAGCACTTCTCCATCTCCCGTCAGAATTTCTGCTTCAAGTACTATCTCGTGCATAATGACCTGGTCAAGTAAAACCGGACAACCCAGTTAAGCGACTTCTTTCAATTTTTCTGTTTCCACTTCATATTGATTGGGGCTTTTGTACTCCAAGTATGAATGCAGTCGATGGCTGTTATAGAACATGGAAATATACTGCAGCACATCTTGCTGTGCTGCATGACGGGTTTGG